>JAUXFZ010000144.1 GCA_030622585.1 Myxococcales bacterium | reverse complement strand
GTGCATACGGTCACGCACGTCACCGTGGATGTCGATGCACGATCGCGCATGCTCGCGTTGATGGTTCCGTATGGAGGGTCGCGGCGGAGCGCCAGGCGGGAACCCAGCGGCGTAGCGAGTGACAATCTGCATGGCAACGACCACCCCAGATTGGGCGCGAGCGCCGAGGGGCGGCTTGCGTGGCCTCAGGCCCCAAGCCCCTCCGGCCACCTTTGCAAGCCGCCCCGTCCGCGGGGTTCCCGCCTGGCGCTCCGTCGCGGCTCGGTTGCCCCGTGCGTTACCGTGCTTGGCGCCACAACTCTGCGAGTGATGGCATCGAGCCGGTTAGTAGGAAGCCGACTCGGAATAGGCGGGCGCCGATTCGAATGGATGCCCACGTTGATATCAGTAACACCAGCATCGAACCGGTGACTTCCCACCAAGCGATGCCCGATGAGTCGACGGCCAAGCGAATGATCACCGTGAGCGGTGAGGTAAACGGGACCCAGGTCATCGCTTGGCCGAGGATGCCGTGCGGGTCGTCGAGCAGCACCACCAGGACCATCAACGGAAGGATCGCGAGCATTGCCCAGCCCATCGTGAGCTTCTGGCTTTCAGCCGCGTTCGCACCGAGCGCGGCCGTGGCGAGCATGAGGCTTCCGAGGAATAGGTAGCCGAGGACGAAGAACACCGGCGCCACAGCGAGCGCCTGCCAGGGGATCGATACGACGGACGCAAGTGCGGCCGAAGCAGTAAGCGCGACGGCGATGACCATCGACGACCACACCGCAAACTGAACGAGCCCGGCGGCGCCGAGGCCGAAGAGCTTGCCGGCCAGAATCTCTTCCGGCGTCACCGACGAGAGCAGCACCTCGACGATCTTGCTCTCCTTGTCGGTTGATACGGTCTGCACGAGGTAACCCGATGCGCTCAGAAGGGCGGTAAGCAAGAGAATCCCGAGGAAAAGAGGGATCGTCGTGCGTACGAGCAGATCGAGCGCTTCATCGACGCCCGTCACCTGTTCGCCATCCGGACCGAGTCGACTGCGCACGAAGAAGGCTGGGGAGATCACCCGTTCCTGCACGTCGCTGTCGAGGTGCCCCGTGACGAGCGATTTTCTCAAGAGCGAGCGAAGGAGCGGCTCGATCGTCGTTCCGTGCATACTCAACAGAGGAGCCTTCTCAGATCGAATGGCGCGCACTTGGCCGCTCGAGAGGTAGTCCTCGTCGATGACGTATAGCCCGCGAAGCCGGCCGGACTCGAGAGCTTTGAAGGCAGCGTCACGACCGTCGTAAAGCACGACGTCATTGGCGTTCGCCGTCCAAACGAGCGCGCCATCGCGGTCTTCGAACGCCGAGCGATCGACGACCCCGGCCTCGTCGACGAGGCCGAACTCGGAGCTTTCCGCGGCGCGCTGGGAGAGGAAATATGTCTGCACACCGAGGACGGTCCCCGACACCAGTGCCAAGAAAATCGGCAAACCGAACGTCGCTATCAAGTAGGACCAACGTTTGACGACCGACGAGAGCTCGAAGCGTGCCACCGTAGCGATGCGCCGGATACGCATGACTCAGCGACCCCCGCCGACAAGATCGACGAAGATCTCGTCCATGCGCGCTACGACCGGCTCATACCGCTCGATCGATACCCCGTTGCGGACGAGCTCGTGCAGATACCCGGCGGGCGTTGCGCTCGGCGGTAGCTCCACTCGCCAGCCACCGGCTTTATGGGGCGTCGCTTGCACACCGAGTGCCGCCAAGTCCTCGCCTGTCCATATGATCACATCGTTTGGCGAGTAGCGACGGCGGATCTCGTCCAGTCGCCCGTAGACGACCAGAGTTCCCCGATGGATGAGCGCCACTCGGTCACAAAGCGCTTCCACCTGGTGCATCATGTGTGTCGACAACACGGTGGTCCTTCCGCTGCGACGCCGCTCTTCGATCAAGTCGGTGACGAGGGCGACGTTGATCGGGTCCAAACCGGAAAACGGCTCGTCGAGAATACAAAGCTCGGGCTCGGTCATCAGGCAGGCAGCGATCTGAACCTTCTGCGTCATCCCCTTCGAAAGGCTCTCGATTCGCTGCTCGGCAACGTGGCCCATCCCGATCCGCTCGAGCCAGTGGTCCGCCGCCGCACGCGCCGCGACGCGCTTGAGCCCTTTGAGTCGTCCGAGGTACGTGAGAAGGCTGCGCACCTTGGCGTGGCGATAGACCCCACGCTCCTCGGGAAGATACGCGGTCCGGTCAAGAGCCTCCGGACTCGGCGCTGCGCCAAACAGGGCCACTTCCCCCTCATCGGCCCGCAGAATGTCGAGTCCGATCCGAATCAGAGTGGTCTTGCCGGCGCCATTGGGGCCGAGAAGCCCAAACACCTCCCCCTCCACGACCTCGAGCGACACCCCTTCGAGCGCAGTGTGCTGCCCAAAGCGTTTGGTCACCGCCCGATAATCAAGAACCCCCACAGGATGATTGTATCGGCTGACACTCGCGGTAGCCACTCAGCGTGCCCGCGCCCTGCGAGCGTCAGAGCGCCGCAGCCAGAACTTTCCTCGTCAGCGTGGAAACCCCCACGCCCTCGAGCTCTTCAGCCGCAAAAGGCCGCCGTGTCTTTGACTCCGCGGCCCGCGCCGCCGGCGCCCGATAGACGTCGATCCGCAAACGCCGATGCGTCAGCACGTGCTCGACGTCGGCGACCGGGTCGGACCCGAGCCGCCCTCGCAGGCCAGCATCACTCAGGACTATCCGCGCGCTTCCCTCGGCCATCGGCACACCCCACAACCCACCGAACAGAGGCTGATCGCCTTTGACGAGCCACACTTTGCGCTCGGCACCGCGGCCGCGAGTCGCAACGACCGCTGTGAGCTTCACTTCTTTGGGTGCCTTGCGCGGGCGTGGAACCGGAAGCGTCTCGACCTCTGCGTGCGCGAGCGCCTCACAAGCTTCGGCGACGGGACAAGACTCGCATCGTGGTTTCTTGGGCGTGCACACCGTTGCGCCGAGCTCCATCAGCGCCTGGTTGAGGTCGCCGGGGCGCTCGCCTGGAACGAGGCGCGCAGCCTCTTGCCATAGTCTGTTGGTCGTGACGGCCGCGCCGATCGGCGTCTTGATTCGAAGCAGGCGTGACAGCACTCGTGCCACATTGCCGTCTACGATTGGCTCTTCCTTGTCGAAGGCGATGCTTCCGATGGCACCTGCCGTGTAGCGACCGATGCCCGGTAGCGCACGTCGCGCATCGGCATCTTCTGGAACCTCACCCCCGTACTCGGCGACGACTTCTCTCACCCCTGCGTGCAGGAGGCGCGCGCGCCGGTAGTAGCCTAGACCGCTCCAATGGGAGAGCACCGCGTCTTCGTCGGCTTGGGCCAAGGCGTGCGTGGTCGGAAAGCTCTCCAAGAAGCGCTCATAGTATGGGATCACGGTCTCGACGCGCGTCTGCTGGAGCATCACCTCCGAAACCCAGATTGCGTACGGATCGCGCGTTTGGCGCCAGGGAAGGTCGCGGCCCACCTCATCGTACCAACAGAGAAGCTTGTGCCGGATCACAGCCATCAAAGGTGCTCGTAGAACAACCGCTCCCGGATCGAGTGTCGAGTCGAGGCTTCCGTCGTCTCGAATGACGTGCATGCTTCCCTTCAAGTGAGCACGGCGAGCTTCTTCTTGCCGTAGCGATCCATCATGGGGACGTCGCCCGCGTTCGCTTCATCGGCGAGCTCTCCCGTAAGAAAAACCTCCGCCGCGCGGTAGCTCGACCGAACGAGCGGCCCGGACGCAACGAAGCGAAAACCCATGTCGACCCCCGCCTGCTCGTAGTCGGCAAACTCGGCCGGCTCGACGTAGCGCTCGACAGCCGCGTGGCGCTTCGTGGGCCGGAGGTACTGGCCGATCGTCAGCACGTCGACGTCCGCATCCCGCAGAAGCTGCATCGCCTCTAGCACTTCGTCCCGCTCTTCGCCGAGGCCCAGCATCAGGGACGACTTGGTGATCGAGGAGCCGAGCTGCTTTGCAGCCACCAACGTGCCCACCGAGCGGTCCCACGAACAGCGCGCGTCGCGAATGGGACGCTGCAAGCGCGGCACCACCTCCACGTTGTGTGCAAAGACGTCCGGGCGCCCCTCTTGGACGACGGTGCGAACGTCATCGCGGCTCCCCCGGAAGTCGCCCACCAGGGTTTCGACGCGCAACTCGGGGCTGTGGTGCTTGATGCGACGAACCGTCGTGGCGACGTGCCGGGCGCCACCGTCGTTGAGGTCGTCGCGATCGACCATCGTCAGCACCACGTAGGCGAGGCCCATCTCGGCAAGTGACAGTGCGGTGTTCTCGGGCTCGAGTGGATCGACCACTCCGCCGGGCTTCCCGGTGCTGACCGAGCAAAAGCGGCAACCGCGCGTGCACGTCTCGCCAAGAATCATCACCGTCGCGGTTCCCTGGCCCCAGCATTCGAAGATGTTTGGACAGCGGGCCTCTTCGCAGACGGTGTGCAGGCCGCGGCTCCGAAATCGGGACTTGAGTCCACGGAACTCATCTTGCTGCGGCCCCGCCGGGAGGCGCACGCGAAGCCAATCAGGTTTGCGAGCCCGTAAGGTCATTCATCACTCCGATGAGTCTCGAGCCAAGCTCTTAGGGGGCGACAAGGCCCCTGTCAATCGCGTCTAACACTACGAATTGTGGCGGTTTCTCCCGTTCTGCGCAACGTCTTGAAAATCAGCCCACGCGGGCGCAATATTTTCGCGAAACACACTTTACCTGGGGCAGCGGTGCCCCATACTGAGACCGTTGAGGCATAATTACCCGTTAGGAACACCTCGATGGATGACGAAAGACGGCCAAGGCGTGCCGGCCCAGTGGAGAGGCCCGGACTGTCCGGCGGCAAGCGAGACATCAACCGGCGAAAGCGCGTCCAGGATCTAATCGATGCTGGGCTCTCGCTCTTTTTGAAGCGAGGAATCGAAGCGGTCACGATCGACGAAGTCGCTCGCGAAGCCGGAATGGCCAAAGGCAATTTTTACCGCTATTTCCGGGACAAAGCCGACCTCGTGGAGGCGGTGATCGAGCCGGTGGCAAGCACGACCCGACGGGCGGTTCAGGAGTGCGACGAGAAGCTCCGCGTGGCGGACGGACGTGACGATGCGGTCGCGGCATATGGACAGCTCGGCACCAGGCTCGTTGGCGCGCTGGCGATGCACCCCGACGCCATGTGCCTGTACCTCCAGGAACGCCGCGCCCCCGCGACCACCGCTCGGCAGGCGATTTCAGATCTGGCGACGGACCTCGATCGCCGTGCGTTCGCACTCAGCCAGGTCGCGGTGGATCGCCGCCTCGTAGCGGTTGCGAACCCGCACGTGAGCGCTCTTGCCGTGCTCGGGGCCGTGGAGGCGCTCGCACTGGCCTCCGTGCGCAACCAGGTACAGATGGACCCCGTCCAGACCACGAAGACGCTCATCGCGATCGTGCTCGAAGGGCTCCAGAACTAGCGTCTGCTCGGCGCATAATCAGCGCCTGGCAGAGTGCCTAAACACCTGTCCAGCCTGAAACTACCGCTCGCGCCGCTTCTTCTTCACAATTGGTCGGGTATGGGGGGGAAGCTGATATTGGCCGTCGTGCCGTTGCTTTGGGCGGCGCTAGGGAGCGTCGCACATGCGGCGAGTGGGTCGGCTCCAAACGACGGTGGTGGCGATCTCGGCACGGTCGTCTTGCTCGTCATCGTGATCGGCGTCGCGTACGTTCTCGCGCACAACGTCGTGGAACGACTGCAGCGCCGCTTCCTCGTCGTGAGCGGAGTGGAGTATCTGCTGTTGGGTTTCCTACTCGGGCCCGCCTTTCCCGCAATCCACGCGCTCGACAACGTGACGGGGTTGCTACCAATCATCGCGCTCGCTGCCGGTTGGGTCGGCCTGCTGCGCGGCACGGACTTCGACTTCACCAGTCTTCAGAAGCTCGACCCTGCAACGTGGCGCGTCGTCTTCCTGCATCACCTTCTGCCGGCTGTCGCGGTCGGCTTCGGTTCATACTACTTCTTCACAGAGATCGGCTGGGTAATCGTCTCGCCCCGCGACGCGATGCTGAGCTCCGCGGCTCTGGCTTGTTTCGCGGCGACCGACTCCTCGGAGCCGTTCGACCTTCTTGCACGGCGTTACGAGATCAGTGGACGGCTGGCCCCGCTCCTGCGAAACGGGACGCGTCTCGGCGACATCGGGGTCATCCTCGCGTTTGGGCTGATCTTCTGCGTCTTTCATGAGAACGCCCCCGAAGCACAGTATTACTCGCCGTCGACGTGGGCTTGGGTGACGGTGTTCCTCGGCGCTGCACTCGGATTCTTGTTCTCGCTGTTCTTGGTCGGAGACGAGTCGGACAACTCCCGCTTCTTAGCCCTGGTGGGTATCATCGCTTTCGCCTCGGGCGGGGCGTACTTCCTCGAGCTCTCGCCGTTGGCGGTGAACCTCTCCATGGGTTTCGTGCTGGTCAACTTCGCGCGGGGCGGCCAGCTCCTGCATACGACGCTCGAGTCGACCGAGAGACCCATGGCGCTCGTGCTCATGATCTTCGCGGGGGCGTTGTGGGAGCCCACGAAGTTCTGGCCGACGGTACTCGGTCTCGGCGGCTTCCTCGTCCTTCGCACCGGC
>JAUXFZ010000264.1 GCA_030622585.1 Myxococcales bacterium | reverse complement strand
CAGTGCCCAGCGTCAGTGTCCAGCGTCAGTGCCCAGCGTCAGTGCTCAGTGCTCAGTGCCAGTGCCAGTGCCAGTGCTCAGTGCCAGTGCCAGCGTCAGTGCTCAGTGCCAGTGCCAGTGCCAGCGTCAGACGCTGTCCGCTAGAAACTGCGCTATCAAATCCGCGACTGAGTACACCCTCAGGTAGTCGCCGTCTGCTAGCGCCTGCACGTGAGGCCGGGTGTTCGTGCACGCGACCCCTTCCAGCATTCCGCTGTCCCGAATCCTTCCGAGCGAGTCGTGCGCGAAGACGCCGTGGGTGCATACCGCGTAGACTTTGCTCGCGCCGGCGTCTCGATAGGCCGTTGCAGCCGAGATGAGCGAGCCGCCGGTGCGGATCATGTCGTCGTAGATGACGACGGGACGGTCTTCGACCTCGGCGGCGAGGGCGGTGATTTCGGTTTGGGTGTCGGAGAGGCGGCGTTTGAACACGAACGCGGCGTCGACTTGGAGATCGTTGGCGAGGCTCTCGACCCACTTGGCTCTACCAGCGTCGGTCGCGCCGAGGATGAAGTCGTCTCCGCCGAAATCGCGAATCGCTTGGAGCACGACCGCTCGAGCATGCACGTGAACCGACCGAATGTTGCCGGAGAAGTAGTGAGGGATGCCTTCAGAGTGCAAATCGATGAGCACCGCGCGATTGCCCGAGCCGGCCGCCGGGATCGATGACAGCAAGCGCGCCCGATTCTTCGCCGCGACGATCTCGCCGCGCTTGGTAGCACGCTCCATCGTTTGGTAGCCGAACCACGGCAACACGAGGGTCAGGGTGTGAGCGCCGAGGTGCACCAGGCCGCATGCCAGGTCGTAGATCTCGAGCATGTCGACATCATCGACTGTGCCGCCGACCAGCACGACGTCGCGGCGCGCGCAATCGGTCTCGATGCGGCGGTATCGCTCGTCGTCCGGGAAGACCTTGCGTTCCACCACGCCCAACTCGAAATCACCGATGCCGGCAATATCCTCCCCTAGTTCTTCGTAGCGTTCTGTCGCGAACAGGACCGTCGGTGGTTTCATGTTGCCGTCTCCCCAGCAGCATAGACCGATTTCACCGGCTAGTGGTCGGCCAAAAACTCGAGAAGGACCTCGGGCAGGTCGGTCATCAGCCCATCGACCCCGGCATCGAGGAGATTTTCCATCTCGAGCGGGTCGTCGATGGTCCAGACGTGAACTTGGATGCCGTGATAGTGCGCGGCTTCGGTGAAGCGCGGGGTCACGACCTGGATTCCGCGGAAGGTCGGCGGGATCTGCAGGGCGTCGAACGGGAACATGGCGTGCTTCGATAACCCTGCCAATGCGCGCGCCCAGAAATCAAGCGCACCCTTTCGACCCGGCGACGTCGCCACGCGCCCGCGGCTGTGCTTGCGAAAGGCTTCCGTCATCGCGTCGTGCTCGGATGCCACGAGCACACGGTCGTGAATGCCGTGGTGATCGATGAGCTCCCATAGCCGGCCCGGAAGTCCCTCGTCATGTGGCTTGATCTCCAAGTTGTAGTGGAGTCGGGAATCGAGCTCGAGCGCTTCCTCGAGCGTGGGAATCCGAGCATCTGCGCCCCGAAACGTGTAGCTCCCGTCTTCGATGAAGTGGTGGCCTGCGTCGAGACGCCGCAGCTCGGCCAGCGTGTGATCGCGGAGGTTGCCGTTGCCGTCGGTCGTTCGGTCGAGGGTCGGATCGTGGAAGCACACGAAGTGGCCGTCGGAGGTCTCGTGAATGTCGGTTTCGATGTGGGTGTAGCCGAGCTCGGCCGAGTTGCGAAAAGCCAGCAGCGTGTTCTCGGGCCAGCGCTTCGCGCCGCCGCGGTGGGCAAAAGCGATGGGCGTCGTTGAACCGAAGTAGGGGCGAGGCATCGAGATGGCAGGATAGCGCCCTTTGCCGCTGGAGCCGCACAACACTTGTCCGCCGCCACTTTTGTGTCCATCGTGGGCCGCCGAAGGGAGCCGGGGCATGCCGAAGGACTTAACAGGAAAGGTGGCGATCATCACTGGTGGCGCAGGCGGCATTGGCAAGGCGTTGGCCGAGGAGATGGCGGAGCGAGGCTGTTATTTGGTGCTGGCCGACCTCAACACGGAGCTCCTCGAGAAGACAGCAGCCGAGTTGCGGGCGACGGGCGCCAGACTCGACGCCAAGACGGTGGACGTTCGGGAGGCGGCTGAGGTGCAGGCGCTCGTCGAAGGCGCTTACGAAGAGCTCGGCCGTATCGACTACCTCTTCAACAACGCCGGCGTGAATCTCTGCGCTGAGCTGCGTGACACGACGCTCGACGATTGGAATCTGCTGATCGACGTGAATCTTCGTGGCGTGGTTCACGGTGTCCACGCTGCGTATCCGATTATGCGCGACCAGGGATTCGGCCACATCGTGAACACGGCATCGGCGGCCGGACTGGTGCCCGCGGCGGCAGAGGGCGCGTACGCGGCAACGAAACACGCAGTCGTCGGCCTGTCGCTGGCCCTCCAGATCGAGGCCGCGTCGTTTGGTGTGAAGGTGAGCGTGGTGTGCCCGGGGTTGGTCGATACGCCCATTCTCGACTCCACCAAATACGTCAAGCTAGACGCGGAGGCGATCAAGAAGATCGCACCCGAGAAGCCGATACCGCCTCGCAGAGCAGCTCGCCGGATTCTCGATGGGGTCGAGCGCAATCAGTTCTACATCGTCATCACCGCCACGGTGCACGTGCTCTGGCGGCTTCACCGCTACATGCCGCGCACGTCGCTGCGAGTCGGGCAATTCGCGGTGCGCATGTTTCGTGACAGACGCATCGAGGACGCTTGAGCTCAGACGAACTCGGGTCCGATCCCGATGACTCGAAGCGCCCGATCATAAATCCTGAATTCGGCTGGCCCAACCCCAGGGGCCTCGCCGTCGATGTCCATCCAAGCGGTGTTGGCGAGCACCTCCACTTCGACGTGTTTGCCGCGGTAAGAGCTCACGACCGCAGAGCGAACGTGCGTGCCTTTATAGAGCCCCAGCATCACGGGGAGTCCGCGCAGGGTCGAGGTTGCGCGTAGCAGGATCACGTCGAACAGGCCGTCCGCGACACGGGCTTCCGGAGCGAACATCATGCCGCCGCCCGCCCACCTGCCGTTGCACACGCAGAGGTTGCTAATGTCGTGCTCGCCCTCGTCCTTGCCGTCGACGCGCAAACGGATGCGTGCCGGCTTGTACTTCATTTGCGCGCGAAGCACGGCCTTGAAGTACTTGGCCTTCCCGCCGCTCTTCGAAGGTGACGCTCCGACGATTCGGTCGACGAGGCCGCCCATCCCCATCGACGAGATGTTGATGAAGAAACGCGATTCGGTGTGCCCTTCGTCGTGTACGTACTGGACCCAGCCAACGTCGGTCGGAACCCCCGGCTTCTCGCGGATGACCGCGCACGCGCTTGCGAGCTCGTCGGCGCCCGGGATCATCTTTCGGAAGTCGCCACCGGTGCCGGCATGAAGGATGCCGAGCGTGACCTCCTCGTTGACGCCAGATTCCATGATGCTGTCGACGATTTCGCTGTGCGTGCCGTCGCCGCCGAAGGAAATGATCGTCCGCACCCCGTTGGCGATCGCCTCCCTCCCGATTCGAAGTCCGTCCCCACGTGAAGCGGTAAGCTGGAGATCCACCGGGCCGAGGGCAGCGCGAATCTGCTCGCTCAACGCGGGCCAGTTGTCTCCGACGAATCCGTGCCGAGCCATGGGATTCGCGATGACGACAGCTTTGCTAGGATCAAACATCGGAGAACGTCTCGTACCGCATTTCGAGCCTTTGGGGTAGAGTGGCGCGATGTTTAAGAGGGGCCTTGGCGCTGTTGTCGTGTTGGCGCTTGTCGGTTGTGGCACCAACGCACCGTCGAGCGAATGTGAGGGGTTGCCGGCGGAGCAGTGCGGCACGCCGCTTGGTTCCGCGCTCGTGGTCGACACCGATTGGTTGGAGGCTCACCTGGGCGATCCCGACGTTCAGCTGGTCGATACACGCGCGTCGGGGTACGAGGTGTCCCGAATTCCAGGCGCGATCCACTTGAGGCCCGGCGACCTGGCGACGATGGTCGATGGCGTACCGTCGCAGGTCGCTCCCCCGATACAGGCTCAGCCCGTACTTCGTGCGATGGGGCTTCGAAACGACGTGATCGTCGTCGTGTACGGCGGCCCTCCCGAGTACGACCCTGCCCGAACCGTTTGGACGCTCCGGTACTACGGCCACGGCGACGTTCGCTACCTCGACGGCGGATACGCGGCGTGGGCAGCGGCCGAGGGGGCGCTGGATACCGGCCCGCCGAACGTCGAGCCGACGGAGTACACGATCATGGGTGTCGATGAAAACGTACGTGTAACGGGCGACTGGGTGCTTTCTCAACTGGGCGATGATCCTTTCGACATGCCAGCGATCCAGCTCGTCGATGCGCGGACGGAGGCTGAGTACGACAATGGGCGCATTCCAACCGCGCGCAGCGTGAACTGGACGAGGAACCTGCATGCCGGCCTTCTTCGCCCTGAGGCCGACCTCGAAGTGCTCTACGACGGCATGGACCCGTTACGGACGACCGTCGCCTATTGCGTTTCGGGATGGCGAGGCTCATTCGCCTGGCTGACGTTGACCGCCCTCGGATACGAAGACGTGAGGCTCTACGACGGATCGTGGAACGAGTGGGGCAACGGAGAATTCCCGGTGGAGCAGTAGCGGTCACGGTGCCGGATCTCTTCCCCCGCCTCACGCATGCCGACTCGCGCCCCGCTCTCTTCATCGGCGATGAGGCGTGGACCTACGCCGAGCTCGCCGGTGCGGCGCTCGAACATGCTGCTCTGCTCCAACGCAACGGCGTGGAAGCTGGCGACCGCGTCGCCGTGTGGGCGCAGCCCGATCTTT
>JAUXFZ010000345.1 GCA_030622585.1 Myxococcales bacterium | reverse complement strand
TGAGGTGTTGATCGGCGCTCAGCGGGCGCGCGCGCCTTCGATGATGATCTGGCGGGCCAGGCTTCCTTCGTCGGCCGGCATCGATACGGGGACGGCGAGAATGACGATGCGCGCGCCAGTCACGACCGACTCGTGCTCGTACAGCATGCCTTTGCGCACCTCGCGTGGCTTGCCGAACATCTCGGTGAGCTGCTTGATGCTCGGCTTGGCCTCGACGAGGTCGAACTTGATCTGCGTCACGCCACCGGCACGCGTGGTGAGGGTGACGCGGTAGCCATCGTAGTGCATCACGGCTTGGCTTTTCGTCCGTGCCATGATCACGCCTTCGATCTCGGCGGCGATGTAGTCCACAGCCGCTCCAGGCTGGGTCATGGCCCGCGTTCCAGCGTGGACATGGCGAAGCGCCCCGTCGTCTCCGCGGGCGCCGGCCCCAGTCGGCTCGCCGTCTGGGCCATGTTCGGGCGCTTCGCCGCGCGAGCAGGCCATCAGACCGAAGAGACCGCAGAGCAACAACAAGACGAAAGTGTGCTTCAAAACATCAGCTCCTGGCTGACGTTTGTACCGCGAAACCGGTAGGCGCCAAAAAGAACGCCCGCTGGCTCAGTGGCGGGCGAGGGCGTCGGCGACCGTGCCGCTACCGCCGGTGTGGATGCGGACCGCAAAGGGCTCGCCCTCGCTGCCGACGCGTTCGAGCGACGGGGCGCTGCCAAAGAACCCGCTGGCGGCCTGTTCGAGGGCTGGTTTGTAGGCGTCGTAGGTGGCGTCTTCATTTGGAGCGGCCAAGCGGTCCTGCACGCGGAAGAGTATTTCGTCCGTCGCAAACTCGAGGCCGAGGCTGCTCTCCTCCTCGAGGAGTCGACATGCGTTGAGCGCTCGGCGGAACGCGTCGTCAATGCCGGCCTGGAGGTCACCCTCGAAGCCCCGCTTGCGGCTGTAGAGCAGCCCGGGGCGGTTGTCGGCGACGTCGAGGTAGTAGTCGGACTGATGACCGATGAGAACGACGCCCGGCCCCTGTGGGACGTGGGCGTAATCCGCGACGTCGATCAAGAGCTCGTCCGAGATCTTCTTGGTGCGAATCCATTCATGAAAGACGGGGATGAGCTTCTCCATCTCGATTTCACCGGCTGTCGCGTAGACCTTCACCTGAAACTTCGTTGCTTGCATGGGCCTTACTCCGCCGCCGCAGCGGCCGCTGCTGCTTCGGTGAGCCGCTGGTAGCACGCGTGCGCTGCTTCGAGAAACAACTGCGCTTCATCGAGCGCGCCGTGTGCGATTTCGTCGCTGGCGTTCTCGTACGAGCGGTCGCCGTGCATCTTGAGGAGGTACGCGGCGAACTTCCCCTTTGCGAAGGGGTCGTGAAAGAGTTCTGTGTCGTACAGGTGAGTCTTGAAGTTCGCGACGACATCATCCGCGTCGTCTTGGACCTGAACCTCGAGGTGCCGAACCAGCGCCTTGGCAGCCGTCACCATCGCGGTGGACGCGCCTGCTGCCGCGTCCCCTGCCTTGCCTGCTTCGAGCGCGTCTTGCGCATCGTGGAGCTGTTGCTCGGCCTCTTGGAGCCCGAACTCGACGAACGGGACGATCTCGCCGGCGCACTCGCCAATGCCAATGTCACCGATGGTGTACTCACGCGGGTTGCCCCAATCGCTGTAATAGCTCGGATCCTCCTCGTAGGAGGGCGGCTTCTGAATGGGCGCAAGCACCTTGCGAAACTCTTTCTTCCCGACGCGCGCCATGAACGCTTGGAAGCTCTCCTCGCCCTCGCGGTTGCTGAGGTAGTGGTGCGTGATCAACTCGACCGCCTTCGGGATGTTCTTCGACGGGACCGCACCGACCACCAAGCCGTAGCTCTTGGCGTTCTCGGTCCACTGACCGCCGAGGACGATGTTGAAGTGCGGAACCTTCCGGCCGCCGACTTGTCGGCTGACGCCCGTGAATCCGATGTCGGCGGCGTGGTGCTGGCCGCAGGAGTTGAAGCAGCCGCTGGCCTTCATGCGAAGGGCGCGGACCGCCGGGTCAAGCTCGTCCTCGACCACCGAGAGCCGCTTGCGCAGCTCGCCCGTCAGCCCGCGTGATGCGGAGATGCCGAGCTTGCAGGTGTCGGTTCCGGGGCATGAGGTCATGTCGGTGATCGTGCCTGCGCCGGCGGCCGCCATGTTGAGCCCTACAAGGCGGTCGTAGAACGCCTCCGCGTCCGCACCGCTGAGCCAGCGGAACGTGAGGTTCTGTTCGACCGTGCAGCGAATCGAATCGCCGGTGAGATCTTGCGCGAGCTGCGCGAGTGCCCGGCCCTGCGTTGAGGTGAAGTCACCGAGGGGCATCTTGACGATCGCGGAGTAGTAGCCGTCCTGCGCTTGGGGTTTGAGGTTGTGCTCGGCCCAGGCCCGGAAACCGGGTGACGCGTCGCTCGGAATTGCACCGGCCTCGCGCACCGGCTTTTCGTCGGTGACGTGCAGGTCGTCCAAGAAATTCGTCCAGCGCTCGTCGGGACGAAGCGTCTCTTGCTCTGCGGCCACGAGCCTCTTGAACTCGTCAATGCCCACCTTTTGCACGAGGAACTTGATGCGTGCGCGGGCGCGGCTCTGCTTTTCACCGAGGCGGGCAAACACGCGCGCCACTGCTTGAGTGAGTGGGAAGAGTTCTTCCTCCGGGCAGAAATCGGCCAGCACTTTAGCTTGGACGGGCACTGCGCCGAGCCCTCCGCCCACCACGACGCGGAATCCGCGCTTGCCATCTCTGACGTGCGCGACCGCGCCGAGGTCGTGGAAGGTGACGAGACCACAAGGATTGTCTTCGCAGCCCGAGAAAGCGATCTTGAACTTGCGGCCGAAATCTTGAACGTCGGGGTGACCCAACAGGTATTGCGTAATCGCGTTGGCGTACGGGGTGACGTCGAACGCTTGCGTGGTGCAAACGCCGGCGTACTCGCAGGCCGTCACGTTGCGAACGCTGTTGCCGCAGGCTTCGCGGGTGGTGATCCCGACCGCCGCGAGCCGGCGCATCATGTCGGGCGCCTCTTCGATGTGAATGTAGTGAAGCTGAATGTCCTGCCGCGTCGTGATGTGCAGGATGGAATCGGAGTTCTCCTCGGCGAGCTCGCTCAACACTCGGAGCTGTTCGACGGTCAGCTTCCCAAACGGAATCTTGATGCGCATCATGCCGGGCGCGTCCCAGACCGTGTCCGGCCCCTTGGTGAGATCACCGCACGGGAACGTCAAGGTCTGCTGACCGGTCCCGTCGTCGCGAAGGCCGTTGTCGTAGCGCTGCCCGTACACACCTCGGCGAAGGCGCGCCTCGGCGAAGATCTTGTCCTCGAGCTTGCCCTGCATCTTGAGCTCGATCTGACCCTCGAAGAGGTCCACCTCGCTCGCGAGTTGGTCCGGGACCCGATCACCAAGCTGTTCTTTCCACGAAGTCATGATGCTCCTGTGCCCCGACCACCCAAGATGCGGCCGCGGGGGGAGCTTTGACTATTCCCCAGTTTTCCGCCGGGTCAAGTCAACAATCGGAACTTCGTAGACTCAGAGCTGATTTTGCTGGAAAAATAAGGAAAATATACACGACTAGAAAAGTAAAGATTCGAGTCATGTGGCACATGCTTGCTGAGCGAGGCCATGCCGCTATAGTGGCGCCGCCCGACCCCCAAGTAAGGTGTCGGGACCATTCGGGGATCGTCTAATGGCAGGACTCCAGTTTCTGGTACTGGCTATCTAGGTTCGAATCCTAGTCCCCGAGCCAGTTCCCTGTTAGGGGAACGCAGCCAACACGCAACATAGCTTTCGGCCCCATCGTCTAGTGGTTAGGACATCGGCCTCTCACGCCGGTAACGTGGATTCGACTTCCACTGGGGTCACCAGAAAATCAAGGGATTCTGTCTTCGGGCAGGGTCCCTTTTTCGTTTGTGTCTCCATCGTGTCAGCGGATCGCGTTTCGCGGCTCGTGAACCGGCGCTCCCGTTCAGGTAGCGCGCCGGTTCTCAGTCCGATTCCGCGGCGGCGTATTGGTGCGCCCGTCGTCCAGCTCAACGACAGAAGGGCGACCACCCGGGGACGGAAACGGAAAGAAGTAAAGACCGTCCCCGGGTGGTCGGCCTTCTGTCGTTGAGCTGGACCACGGGCGCGCCAATGCGCCGCCGCGGAATCGGACTGAGAACCGGCGCG
>JAUXFZ010000299.1 GCA_030622585.1 Myxococcales bacterium | reverse complement strand
CGAGCTTCAGCGCGGTGTCGAGTTCCCGCAGCGCGACCGTCATCTCATTCGACTCGAGGGCTACCCAGGCAACGTACATTCGATAGAGGCCGCTGTCGGACTCGAGTCGTGCGGCACGGAGGAAGTGCTGCCGAGCGTTTTCCGTCTGACCCCGTTCCAGCTCGACACGTCCGAGATAGTGTTCGGCTTCGGCGGAGTAGGGCTGAGCTTCGATCACCTCCGTGAGCAGCTTCTCCCCCTCTTCGAGCTCCCCGGTGATGACGAGGACGGCGCCGAGACGCGACTTCAGCGCGGCGTCATTGGGTGCTTCTTCGAGTGCTTTGCGGTAGCTCGCGACGGCCGCATCCGTATCGCCGCGAGCCTCCGCGAGCCGGCCCTTTTCGAGCGCAAGCCCGGGGAACTTCCCGTCCACTGCCTGCACGTTCTCGAGCTCGGCACCAGCCTCTTCAAGCTTGCCATTGCGACGATAGGCGACCGCGAGTCCGAACTGCGCAGCAGAGTCTCGAGGTTCCATCTCGAGCGCCTGCACAAACTGTTTGATCGCTTCATCGATACGGTTGCGGTCGAGCTCGGCCCAACCCAATAGTCGCCGAACCTCAGCGGTGATCTCGACGTTGCGCTGCGCTTCGACGAGAACCCCGACCGCTTCGCCTGGACGTTTCGTCGAACGGTAGTGTTGCGCCAGCGCCATGTACGCGCGGAAGGACTTGGGGTCGAGCCTGATCGCGCCCCGGAAGTGACCCACCGCCGCCTTGGTGTCGGCCAGACTGTCAGCCACCATTCCCTGCCAGAGCTCCACGTCTGCATTCACAGGCTCGGGGGTCCTGAGATCTGCCAACAGCTTCTGAGCGTCCTCCCCTTTGCCCATGGCGAGGAGCGCTTCGGCTGCGCCAAGCTTGGCGTCGACGACGACGCTGGGCTTGCCAGTCACGTCCATCGCCGCTCCCGGGCGAACCTCAGATCCGAGCACGGTTTGAAAACGGGCGTAGGCGTCTTGGTAGGCGCCTTCGAGCAGGACGAGCCGCGCGGCACCGAGCGCCGCATTCGCATTGCTCGTGTCGAGCTCGATCCCCTTCTCGTACATTTCGCGAGCCGCGCCTAAGCGCCCGCGATGTTCCTCGATCCGAGCGACGAGGGTGAGCGCAGCGGACTTGTCGGCACGCGCGACCAAAAGCGTGGCGCCGGCAACAGGTACGAGGCCAGCCGGGACCTGCAGGAGCTCATAGGCCTCGTCGAGCTGGCCCCCCTCGATCAGCGAACCCGCGACGGCCACACGCGCGCCGGCGTGGTTCTCACTGAGGTTCTGAGTGGCCTTGGCCGCCGCAGCCGCCTTTTCCTGGTCGCCGAGGACGCGATAGCCGCGGGCAAGGCCCCACTGCGCGCGTGCACTGTCGTCCTTCTTCATGGCCCGGTCGAACGCATCCACGGCCGCTTGCCCCTGGCGCGCTCTGAGTGCGAGCTCACCAACTAGCAAGTCCACGTAGAGGTCGGTCGGTTCCTCTTGCGAAGCGAGCGAGATCTCGGAAGTCGCGGTATCGACGTCGGACGTGCGAAGGGCGTCTGCTGCAAGCGCAACGTGGACGCGCGGAGCTTCGTCGCCTCTTCGCCGGAGGTGCAAGCGAAGCGTGTCGGCAATACCGGCGCTCTCGGCTTCCTGCCCGTACCGCACCTGGTAGTATGACTCATGCAGAAGGCTCCGGGCGACGAGCGAGCGATTGAGGCTCGCATCCTCGCGCGCCAGCTCGAGCCTGGCAAGTGCATGCCGCGTCGCCGCGTACGTATCGGACGACGCAATCATCTCCGCTTCCTCGACGGCTTGGGCAACCGTGACGGCGTCGCCCGATGCGGGGAGAAAGGGCTCCACGAGGTAGGCCCCGAAGAGGCCGTACTGGGTCGTTCCGAGATAGAAGCCTGCGCCGAGCACCGCCGAGAAGGCTGCGATCACAGCCAGCGCCTTCATCAGCCAAGGGGGACGCTTGAACGAAGTCGCTTCGAGCTTGATCTTGCGTTTTGGCGTGACGACGACATCCGGGCCGGCACCACCCGGATTCGGCATGCGGTGTACGCCGTCGCCCGCCTCCCCGGGGAGCTCCGAGAACTCCAGCCCCTCCGACTCCGGTAGTTGGAGCTCGGCAGAATCTCGGCTGACACGGTCCTGATTGGACATGCCGCCAGGACCTGCCGCGGCGGGCGTACCGCCGAAGGCCTGGCTGAGGGGCGGCGGCGGTCCGGGAGGCGCCGCGGGCGCATCGAGCTCCATCTCGAGATCCAGATCCGCACCGTCGGGAAGGTCGAGCTCAATGGGCCCAGCGCCGTGGATCCGTTGGGGACCGTCGAGATCGGGCGCCTGGAAGTCGTCCCGGGCGACGGGCAGATCTGTCTCGCCGCTCGGCAAGGGCAAATCCGAGTCGAGCGAGATCGGCTGTGGCACAGCAGAGGGTGCCTTGGGCCTGGGAAGCTCGGCGTCGGTCACCGCCATCGGTAAATCGATCTCGTCTGCCATGGGGTCGACCCCGCGAGCCCGCGCGGCCCCCATCGGAGCGGGAAGGTCAACTTCGACGCCTGAAGGGGCCGACAGCGGCGCGGGAAGATCGGTGCCGCCCGGTGCGTCGAAGGGCGCGGGCAGGTCCATGTCGGCGAATGGGTCGAAGTCGGAGGACGCGGGTGATGCCTTGGGGGCGGGGAGGTCGGCCACGCCGGGATCATCGAACGGATCGAAATCGAGCGAGCGGCCAGCCTTGCTCGGCGCGGGGAGATCGGCGAGCTCGCCACCGGAGAAAGGCGCAGGAAGATCGACTACGCCCGCCGGGGCCGGTAAATCCGAAGGTGGCGACTTGATCGCCGTCGCTGGAGTGGGCGGTGGCGCCTGCCGGCCGAGGCCGACCTGCGTTGGCTTGCGTCGCGGGCGCTTGTGGGCGCCTGGTGCGGCCCCTCCTCCGCTCTTTGCGGTCGAGCCATCGCGATGAACCTGAAAGCTTTCGCTGCACTTCGGGCATCGCATCCGGAGCCCATCCTCGGGTAGGCGCTGCTCATCCACGTCGTAAGCCGCCTTACACGACGGGCAACTAACCTTGATCATGACCCCACCTGTCCCCCGGGGATCAAACATAACACGCCTGACCGGCCTCTCATAAACCCTCGTAGTCAGATTCCGATCGCAGCGGAACGTGGCGGGGATGAGTGTGGATGTCCCACCTTGACGCCAAAGGAGCTGGAGGACTACCTTCCCGTCAACCGTGAAGCCTAATGTTCAGATCGAAATTGCTGGCGCCCGCTATCGCATGTCCTCGGACGCCGATGAAGCATACCTCCAACGACTCGCCGATATCGTGAACGAGCGCGTGCAGGCCCTCGGGCCGAAGGCGGCTCGAGCCGCGACGCCCGCTCAGCTTCTTGCCGTCGTCGCGCTCGGTCTTGCCGAGGATCTCGACGCGTCCGAGCGGCGCCGTGAGGGCCTCGAGGCCAAGACGCGACAAGTCGTCGACGCCGCCATTCGACGCATCGATCAGCGGCTGAAAGCGGACGCCGAGCTCGCGCAGCAAATCGACCCGTGACCTCGGACGAGACGGGGCACGCCGAAAGCCTGCTCCGTCGGCGCGCCAAGCTCGCGCTGCGGGATCGAATGCGTTCGGTGCGTGAGGCGCTTCCCGGCATAGCGTGCGACGCGCGTTCAGCCGAAATCACCAAACGCCTCCTTGCGCTCGTCGAGGTCGAACGCGCGTCGACAGTCCTCGCGTTCGCATCGATTCGCAACGAAGTGCGAACACAGCTATTCATGCAAGCCGCTTGGGAAGCGGGGAAGCGCGTGGCCTTGCCGCGAGTGGTCGGAGACCAACTACGGCTCTATGCGGTCGGCCCCGAGACCGTGCTCGTCGAAGGAGCCTTTTCGGTGCCCGAGCCACCCGAGACGGCAGCGCGGGTCGAGCCGGACGAGGTGGATTTTGCCTTGGTTCCCGCGTTGGCGGTCGACCCACGTGGATACCGGATCGGCTACGGCGGCGGCTACTACGACCAGCTGCTCCCGCGACTGGGGGCGGCATGCACGTGCGCCGTCGCATACCATTTTCAGTTGATCGCCGAAGTGCCGAACCTTCCGTTCGACGTCGCGGTCGACTTCATCGTCACCGATGAGCGCGTGATCCACGCCGAGTGAAACGCGGGGCGATCCGGGACGCGCGCAGTGGTATAGGTGCGGCGTGATTGCGGACGCAGCACAGCGAAAGCTCGACAAGCTTCCAGCCTCGCCGGGCGTGTACGTCTTCCATGGAGCGGACGAAAAGGTCCTCTATGTCGGTAAGGCGCGAAGCCTCAGGAACCGCGTCCGCAGCTACTTCCAACCGGGGTCGAGCGACGTGCGCGCGTGCGTCAGTCGTCTCGAACGCGAGCTCATCGACATCGAGACTTTCGTGACACACACCGACAAGGAGGCTGCGCTTCTCGAGAACCAGCTGATCAAGTCACACCAGCCCAAGT
>JAUXFZ010000383.1 GCA_030622585.1 Myxococcales bacterium | reverse complement strand
TCGACCGTGGTGCCCAGGTTCGCAACCTCTTCAGCCTCGTCGGCCCCTCCGAACTTGATATTGTGCTTCCCCGGCTCGGTCTCGTGGGAAAGAATGTTCACCGGCGACTGGAGCAGGCCATGATCGAGGCCGGGAAGCGTGTAGTGGTGGCCAGATACCGGCTCGCCGTCCGAGCCCTCGACCTCCTCGGCTGACGCGGTCGCCTCCTCGCACTGTGGGCAAGGTCTGGACGTGCAGCCGATCGCGAGAACGACACCAAGCGTGGGCACGAGAAAGGTCCGCGGGTCCATCCCCGTGTATGTAGGGATCGAAGCCCCGGTGGGTCAACCTGACATCGATCGGCGGTCGTTCAAGACCAGCGTCGCAATCGCCTGCGTGGCGTCGGTGGACAGGACGCTGAATGCGGTTTCGTCTACCGCGTCGGCAAGCCATTGCAGTCTGAGGACGTCACCTTCTCGGTATTCGGGGAGAAGGCCAGCGAAAGAAAACCCCTGGGCGCGGAACGCTTCGGTGGCCATCGGTGTCGCTGGATCGGCGAGGGGAAGATCGACGTGTGCGACCAAAGCGCCGCGGACCGCAGCATCGTGGATCTCGGCTTCAACCCGAGCGGCTAGGTCACCGCCTGCACGCGCAACCGCGATGCGAAGAATCTGCCGCCGCTCGTCGTAGCTCTGCTCCAACTCTGAAGCGAGCTCGCCAAGACCTTCATTCGATTGAAGAGCTGATCGCGACAGATGGGCCTCGGCGTATAACGATTGGATCTGCGCGCGATATCGCTCGGGGAGATAAACGTTTCGCTCTGGCGCGAGGCCAAACGGAAGCCATCGGATCAGAGAGCTCGTGCGTGCGCCCGGGGCCGGAGTCTCGATTTCCTGAAACACGACGTCACCGGGCATGTTCGCCAGCATCAAGCCCGTGTCGACGCCGAACCCCGCGCCGATCCGTTGCGTAGCCGCGTGCACCGTAACCGGGTAGTCGTGAAGGCCCACCAGCCCGAGCGCCATCGATTGCTGTGCAAGCCCACCGGCAACACGTCGCGCAATCCCCCTACCCCGGAAGGTAGGATCGACCAGCGTCATGCCGGCGTCCGCAGTGATCCCGCCGTACGCGCGGGCGGTAATGCCCATGTGACCAACGAGCTGACCTGCATCCGTGAAGGCGCCGATCGAATGAAGCCGCCCGCTAGCTAGCAGCTCGCTCACCACCGGTTCGTCATAGAACGACGGATCGATGTATGTCTCGCCGTAGCAGCGCCGAATTAGGCCGATGAGGAGCGACGCTTCCGCCGGCGCGATGAGGCGGACGGCGATGACGTCACCCGAACTCACGGCAGGCGGCGGTCCTCGTCAGGAAGGTCGAGGGCGAGCGTACCGCCCGGATTGAGCACGTTCTTGGGGTCGAAGTGGCGCTTGAGCGCGCGCAGCACTTCGAGCTCGTCGCTGCCGATCTGGCCCTCCAGCCACGGCGCCGTCATCTTCCCGATGCCATGATGGTGACTCATCGCTGCGCCCGACGCCTGAATGGCGTCGAGCAAACCACGGTGAAACTCCTTGAACTCTTCGTGACCCATCTTCGCGATGAAGATGAAGTACAGGTTGGCCCCTTGCGGGTAGCAATGCGACATGTGCGTCATGCAAACGGTTTGTGGGCGGGCCTTCACGTAGGCCCGCACCTGCTCGTGCACCTTCGGCAGATCGTCCCAGCTCGTCGCGCACTCGAGAGTGTCGATGAGGATGCCGTAGTCCTGCAGATCGTCGCGCATGTAGGGGTCGGCAAATCGCCCATGCTCCCACTTTTTCGTGATGAACCCGGTTGTGTACATTCCGCCGTGTATCTTGCAGACCTCGCGCAGACGGCGCTTGACCATCGTGGTGTACGCGGCGTCTCCATCGACGGTGCCGAGCATCAAGCAACGCTCGCCCTTCTTGAAGCCTCGCAGGCTCACGAGCGCGTCGATTGGGGTCCCTTCGACGCCATACAGCTTGAAGGCGACGTCGGTTTCCTCCGGATCCGAGAGTCGAAAAACAGAGGGAAAGCCGAATTCAGACTGCATGATATCGCGGACTGCCGCGGTGGCGCGAGACCAGTTCGGGAAAATGAAGCTGAAACGACGTGTGTTCTCCGGCTGGTAGCGGAAGATCTTCAAGGTGACGGCGACCAAGATCCCGTACGCTCCTTCGCTTCCGATCATGATCTGGTCGAGGTTGGGACCTGTTGCGTATGCGGGGACGTCGACGGTCTTGATCGTTCCGACCGGCGTGATGTACTCCTGGCTCAGGACGATGTCCTCGATCTTGCCGTAGTTCGTCGAGTTCTGACCGGCCCCCCGTGTCACGACCCAGCCGCCGGCCGACGAGAACTCGAAAGACTGCGGGAAATGACCGCAGGTGTATGCGCGCGGCGCATTGAAGCGCTCGCGTGCCTGATTGAGCGCCGCCTCGAGGTCCGGCCCCAGAATGCCTGGCTCCGCCGTGACCGTTTGATTGACCACGTTGAGCGACAGGACGCGCTTCATGTGCGTGCCGAGGTGGATCGAGACCCCGGCCTTGTAGCACTCGGTACCGCGGGTCACGCTCGACCCGGCGCCAAACGTGTAAAGAGGGATTTCCTGATCGTGGCAGTAGCGAACGATCTTCTCGACGTCGTCGCGATCTCGCGGGTGAAGCACCAGGTCGGGAAGGTTCTCGACCTCGTGGTCTCTCAGGCGAAGCGCGTCGAACATTGTCTTGCCGTAAGACACCCGGAGCCGCGCATAGACATCGTCGCTCACGTTCTCATTACCCAGCATGTCGCGGAAGAAGCCCACTTGCTCGGGCGTGAGAGAGATCGGAGCATCGGCCTTCAATTCCTCGAGACCAAGTTTTTCTGGCTTACGGAAGTGGTCGTCATCGAGATCAAAGGTCTCCTTCATCAGCTCGTAGAGTCGCGGGTTCGGATGCTTGTACGCATCGGGGGCGCCCCACTTGAACGCGGACCGATAGGAACGCTTGGGGAGGGCTCCCTCGAACCACTGAGGCGTGAACGAATCCTTGCGCGTCATGGTCTCTCTCTTTTCATTGGTTTGGCGGGCATGTCCCAAGGGGTGCCGATCAAGCCCAGTTTGAACCGCTGCAGCGCAGAAGGCTGGGCGCGACCGGGCCGAAGTGGCAGCTCGTGCTCTTCGATGAGCCCGGAGTCGGGCGGGTCGAGGAGATCGAGGCCGCCGTAGGGCCGAAGCAAGCCATCGACCGCCTCGCGATTCGCGTCGCCGAGCGCCCGATACTCGTTCTGCAACACCTCGAGGCAGTACACGCGATAGCGTACGACCTTGAGGTTCTCGTACGTCACGCCGTGCGCCTCGTGGTCGAGACGTGATTTCCCCGCAGCCCAAGCGCGCGCGGTGCCGACGAGGAACGGCCAGTAGTTCTGCGCGATCTCGCGTAGGAAGTACTCCCAGCCTGGATGCGTAAAATCGCTGAGACTGGGCTCCTTCCCGAGGCGATGAGCGCGGGCGTTCCACACGCGGCCAACCCATGCGTATACGGCCGGGGCGCGCTCTTCCATGACACGGCTCGGCGTGGGGTCTTGCGCGTAGTGACGAAACATCGGACCGAACAACGCGATGTCCATCAGCGTCGGATGGCTACCCAACAGGTACGGTTGGTCCGCGAGGAGTAGGCTCATGTTGTCGAGCAGGTCGAGGTACTGCTGTTTGATGTGCGGCTCGGTTGTCGCGCTCATCCCGTCGCCGGCCAGATACGTCGCCATCTGACGGCGGCCGTAGTACCAGCCCGCGAGCCACTTGGGGGCCGGAAAATCTGC
>JAUXFZ010000082.1 GCA_030622585.1 Myxococcales bacterium | reverse complement strand
TCCTAAGACCGCTTGGCCTCCGACTTCGGGGCAAGGTTGCATCACTGCTGGCAGCGGACACCGAAGCGTCGCCTGGTGCGAGGGAGCGCGCGCGGCGCGAGGCGAGACGATACTTCGTCCTGGCTTTGGCGTACGAACGCCCGCCACTGGTGCCGCCGAGGGTCGTCGCGGTGGGGGGCATGATCGCGAGTGGAAAGAGCAACGCTGCAGCGACGGTCGCGGACTTACTCGCGGCTCCCCTGCTGAGCTCCGACCGGACGCGGAAGCGCCTCATGGGCCACAGGCCAACCGAATCGATGCGAAGCGAAGCATGGGCGGGAGCCTACTCCCCAAGCTCCACCGAGGCGGTGTACGAGGAGCTTTGGCGGCTTGCGGACATCGTGCTCTCGTCGGGGCGTCCCATCGTGCTCGACGCCTCCTTTCGCGCCGCGGCGATGCGCGAGGCCGCACACCGTGTGGCGGACCGGCATGGAGTCCCGTTCTTGCTGATCGAATGCAGCGCCCCTCGCGAGCTCATTCGGGAGCGCCTCGCCAAGCGCGAAAGCTTCGGCGCGCACGAGAGCGACGCCCGGACCAACTTACTCGACGAGTTCGAAAAGCGCTTCGAGCCCATCGATGAGCTCCCGCCCTCCGAGCGCGTTCGGCTGGACACCTCTCTTCCTCAGAACGAGAACCGGAAGCGACTCGAAGCGATCCTCGAGAGCTAGCCTCTACCTCACGGACGAACCGCGAGGACGGGGACCGGCGAGTACCGGAGGCAGTACTGCGAAGCGCTTCCAAGCATCATCCCGCGTAGCCGGCCTTGCCCCCTGCAACCGACGAAGAGGAGGTCGGCGTTGATGGCGGCGGTTGCGTTGCAGAGCATCTTTCCGATCGGCCCATCCAACACCTGCACCGTCGTGTTGGACTTCAAGCCCTCGCTCAGGATGAGCTGGTCGAGACGCGAACGCGCCATCGACGCGAGGCCTTCGAGCACGCTCGTCCACTCCCTCGACATCATGCTTTCGATGATCGGGTGAGGCACCACGTAGAGTAGCGATACCTGGCCGTCGATCGCGTGGGCCACGTCGCGCGCCCACCGAACCGCCTCGATCCCGTGCACAGAAAAATCGACCCCTACGGCGATGCGCGCCTCTGCATAATCCTTGCGAAGCCGCCCGCACGACACCAGGACGGAGCAAGGCGCCTGCCTGACCACGCGGTCCGCGGTCGAGCCGAGCAAACGCTCCGGAAGGCCAATCGCGCCTACTGGATCGCCCACGGCAATCAAGTCGGCGTTCACCGAAACCGCGGTCCGCAGAATGGTCTCCCAGGGCGAGCCTTCCTCGCATGAGGTCTGGCAACTCAAGCCAAGCTCTTCGCATCGCATGCGTTCGCTCTCCAGCTCTTGCAGCGAGTTCTCGAAGCGCCCCTTGAGGCGCTCACGAAGCGCCTGAGCAGCAGACCTCGCGCCGATGGGCAGATCGTGCCACGCATGCTCCAAACCGACTTCGCTCGCGTGCACCAACCACAGTGTCGCGCCCGTGGGCTGAGCGGTCGCCATCGCGAGCTGCATCGCTCGGTGGCCGGACTCACCGAGATCGGTCCCGACAACGATAGTCTTGATCGCCACGGGTTACTTTTGGAGCAAGCACCGTGCCAGGTCACACACCCGGGTCGGAGCGCTGCTGGATCGCGTATGCGACGAGATCCGAGTCCCTCCGCATGTCGACCAGGCGCCCCTGCTCGGCGACTACAGCGATATGATGGATGTTCCACGCGAGGGCTGGTCAGCAGGGCGAGAGCCGCATATTCTGCATCTCCTGAAATGCCGCCCGCAGACTTTGCGCCAACGAACTGTCTTTTGCCTCAACTATCTAGCTATTGGCCGCAACGTCATTGGGCCCACATTTTGCTTGTAGTCGCAGCACCATGCCGGACACCTTCTACGAACGTCTGAGCGCCCTCGACGCGACCTTCCTGGATGTGGAGAGCAAGTCTGCACCCATGCACGTGGGTGCCGCGCTCATTTTCGACGCCAAGCCTCTAACGCTGGAGCACGGAGGCCTCGATATCGAGCGCCTCTCCAGATACACCGAGGCGGCGCTGGATTCGATTCCCCGCTACCGACAGCGGGTGGAATGGACACCTGCATTTGGGCACCCAGTCTGGGTCGACGACGAGCGCTTCGACATGCACTTCCACCTGCGCCACACGCGGTTGCCGCTTCCCGGCGACGAGCGCTCCCTCAAGCGCTTGGTCGGTAGGCTATTCTCGCAACACCTCGATCGAAGCCGGCCATTGTGGGAGTTCTGGGTCGTCGAAGGCGTCGAGAACGACACCTTCGCACTCATCATCAAGGTCCATCACTGCATGGTCGACGGTGTTGCCGGCGTTCAACTCCTCGAAGCCTTGCTGCAAATGAGCCCCGACGCCGCGGAGCGCGAACCTCACGAATGGCGGCCACGCCCTGCGCCTAGCCGTGCGCAACTCGTCCTGAACGAAACGACCCACCGAGTCGATGGCCTTCGCAAGCTCAGCCACTTCATGCCCCGCGTTCGCGAGAACTTCCAGGGGCTATCGAGCGTGCTTCGCTCCGGAATGAAACCAGCTCCGAGAACGCCTTTTACGGAAAACGACATCAGCCCCTACCGCCGGTTCGACTGGACCTCCTTCGAGCTCGACGAAGTCAAGGCGATCAAGAAGTCGCTCGGCGGCACGATCAACGACGTGGTGGTCGCTGCGACGACTGGCGCGGTGCGACGCTTCCTTCAGCGCCGGGGCTCGGACGTCGACTCGATGGAAGGGTTCCGCACCGTTCTGCCCGTCAACACCAGAAAAGCCGACGGCCTGTCTGTCGGAAATCACGTAGCCATGCTGCTCGCGGACCTCCCCGTGACCGAACGCGACCCCATCGAACGACTGAAAAAGGTCATTCGAGTGACGACACGCTTGAAGAAGGAATCGAACCAAACCGGTGGGACGGAGCTCATCGAAGAGGTCGCCGATCTCACGACTAAACGTCTCGTGTCGGAGCTCTACCGAGCTGCCATGCGTCTGCGTACGTACAACCTGATCATCACTAACGTCCCAGGCCCGCCATTCCCGCTCTACATGCTCGGTGCGCAGATGAAGGCCATCTATCCGATGGTGCCACTGATGCAGAACCAGAACCTCGGCATCGCGCTCTTCAGCTACAACGGGGGGATGCACTGGGGGTTCAATGCCGACTGGGAGTCCTTCCCCGACGTGCACGAATTCGTAGAGGACCTCCGCGCGTCCTTCGACGAGTACAAGGAACTCGCCGCGCGCCGCTTACAAACCCAAGTGCCCGCGGTTGGCACGACAGCTACAAAGTGAAATGGTAATGACAGCTACAGATATCGCGTCCGAGTTTCCTAAGACGAAGAGAGACGGTTCCAAGGGCCATGTGCTCATCGTCGATGACGAAGCGAACGCGAGAAACGCGCTCGCAGAGCTCATGGACGATGCGGGCTACTCGGTGAGCACCGCCGCTGACGGACGCACGGCCCTCCTGCAAATGGAGCATGTCGACCCCGACGTGGTTCTTACGGATCTAAAGATGCCCGGGATGGATGGGTTGGCGTTGATCGAACACGGGCGCCCGATGTCGTCCCACACGTCGTTCATCGTAATGACGGCGTTCGCAACGATCGATACCGCGGTCCAAGCCATCAAGCTCGGAGCAGAGAGCTACCTGACCAAGCCGCTCGAGTTGGACGCGGTCATCGCCATCGTGGACCGGGCGCTAGAACGAACGCGGCTGTCCCGCGAGGCGGCCCAGCTCCGTCAGCGCGTGGACGATCGGTTCCAGTTCGGGAATATCCTAGGCGAGCATCCTTCCATGCAACGATTGATGAAGAACGTCGCGCAAGTCGCACGGAGCCGCGCCACAGTGCTCATTCACGGCGAAACAGGGACGGGCAAGGAACTCATCGCGGCGGCGATCCACCAGAACTCTTCGCGAAAGGACAAGCCGTTCATTCGCCTGAACTGCGCTTCCTTGAGTGAGACCCTGCTCGAGTCCGAGCTGTTCGGGCATGAACGTGGCTCCTTCACCGGCGCGATGGCGCGGCGTGAGGGGCGCTTCAAGCAAGCCGATGGAGGCACGCTCTTTCTCGACGAGGTGAGCGAGATCCCGATGAGCGTCCAAATCAAACTCCTTCGCTTCCTACAGGAGCGGGAGTTCGAGCGGGTCGGCGGCAACGAAACCTTGAAGGTCAATGTTCGGGTCGTCGCAGCCACGAACCGTGAGCTGACGCAGCGCGTGGAGGATGGCCGGTTCCGTGAAGACCTCTTCTACCGCCTGAAGGTCGTTCAGCTCGACGTACCTCCGCTTCGCGTACGCCGGAGCGACATCCCTCTGCTGGCTTCCTCTTTCCTTCGTAAGTATGCCGCCGAGAACGAACGCTCAGTCCCGGCCTTGGATGAACAAGCGCTGCAGCACCTGATGATCTACCCGTGGCCCGGCAACGTTCGCGAGCTCGAGAACGCGATCGAACGTGCGGTGGTCATGTGCGAGGGTGATGTCATCGAACGGGACGACCTGCCGACCTCCGCGCACGGCGACCTGCAGAACGGCTCGGTGATGGCGCTAATTCCCGGTATCACGATGTGCGAGCTCGAACGGGTGGCGATTCTTCGAACGCTGGACGCGGTCGACGGCTCCACCGCGAGGGCGGCGGAAATCCTCGGCATCAGCCAGCGGAAGATCCAGTACCGCGTGAAGGAATGGGGCTACCAATCCGCGATCGTCGACTAAGGCGCTGTCGGGATCCAAAACGACGCACGCGTGCCGCCCTCGGAAAGGGGGGTCAACTGTGCCCCGCCCCCATGCAGGTCTACGATTCGCTTGACGATCGCTAGTCCGAGACCGGTACCCGCCTCCTTGGTGGTGACAAACGACTCGAAAGCCCGCTCCGCCACTTCCGGGGTGACCCCAGGCCCGTTGTCGGTCACGACGACTTCCCAGCTGCCGTCGCTGAGCCTTCGACTCTGGATCCGGATGGTCGACTCAGGGCAGTCGGCGACCGCTTCGACCGCGTTCGTGATCAGGTTGTTGACGACTTGCTTGAGGCGGTCTCGCTCCGCAACGAGCACGCACCTCGTGTCGATGTCCTCGATGAACTCGATGCCCTGAAGCTCAATCTCGGGACGCCGAAGCTCTACGACCTCCTCGAGGAGAGTACGGGCCTCACACCGAACCGGATCGAGACTGCGCGCCCTTGCTAAGTTGAGGAAATCGTCGAGCAGGAGAGACAGTCTTCGGAGCTCATCCTGAACCACGTTGGTGCGCCTCTCGATCTTGCGGCGTATCGCCTCGTCTTCGACACGAGCCGCCGTGCGCCGAAGGACCTCGAGCTGCAGTTGGGCTGCGTTGAGGGGATTTCGCACTTCGTGGGCCAGGCCGGCCGTCAGCCTGCCCATTACGGCAAGCGACTCTGCTTCGGCTGTCTTCTTGAGCACGTAGTCCTCTCGGTAGGTCTCGAGCATGATCGCGAGCTCGATGTCGCAGATCTGGTCGAGTGCGACGTGATTCGCGAACGTCCCGAGTCCATCGTCCGCGCTGTCCGACAAGGCTTGATGGAGCCCGATACGAACGACGTTCATGGCCGCGAGCATGTAGCGCTGTTCCAGGCCGACCTTCACATGCATGCGGCCGATTCGTGCGCGCTTCTCGAAATAGCGCTCGTCATAGAGCCCGCTGAACAGCCCTTCGAGCCACTGCACCAAGGAACCCTTGAGTCGCGCGATCTGAGCCTCGCTCCGCAGGACCGCCCGCGCGCCCGGGTCGTCCAGAATCGACTGATAGAATCGATCGACGATACGGGCATGATACGGCTGGATCCGTGCCCCCATCACCTGCAAGCGGCGGGCGGTCTCGGCGTCAAACCCCACGTACTCCTTCATCGTGGGCAGCAAACTGGCGTCGGTCATCACGCCTGGCTAAAAAATTACGTCCTCTGTGTCAAGGCCCTGGTGCTGCCGGGGCATAAAAGGCCGAAAGTGGAGGCAGCCGGACCATGCTGACCGGACAAGGGGCATCCTTGGCGAGTCTGTTGATCTGATCGGTGTCCAAGCGATCGGCGCCCGCCAGCGGCTGGAAACCGACCAAGATCAGGTCCACCCTCGAACGCTCCGCGCTCTGCAACACGTAGTCCGGCCAGAGCCCTTCTTCGTAAAGCTCGGCCCGACAGCGGACGCCACGATCGGCGCACCACTGCCGTTGGCTCTCGAGAAGTTGCCCCTCTTGCCGAAGCTTGGCCTCGACCTGGTCAGGAAGCTCGGAGGCGCGGCCGCCGCCAGCCCCATAGCTGGAAACCAAGATCACCTCCCCGCCCGCGGTGCCCGCGATGAACGCAGCAAACCCCACGAGCTGGTAGCTCGCGGACGTCAGATCGGTGACCGCGAGGATCGTCGACGCCATGGTCTTCATCAAAGCTCGGGCCCCGCTACAGCAAGGGACGTGCCATGCAGGAAATCCCAGCACAGGACGCGTTCGTGCGCTAGGCCTCCAGCAACCGTTGCGGGCAAAGCTCGAAGCGCGCATTTCTTGCGTCTGCCAATCTGTGGTGGCGCCCAGAACCAAGGGCTACGACTCGGCGATCTTCAGCGCCTCGTCAATCCCTCCTCGCTTGCCGATCAACGCTCGGAGCTGAACGAGCTTCGGGGGCTCATTGAAGGCCAGTGCACCGACGAGGCGGCCGGCGCGGCCATAGAGGGCGACGAACTGCTCGCTTTCGGGTGTGCCACCGGCGAGCACCAGATCGTCGGTCGGCTTGGGCCTGCCAACGCCCTGAATCTTGATGTCGAACTGGTCGGACCAGAACATGGGAACCGACTCGAATGGTTTGGCCTCGCCGGGTGGGGCAAGCAGGCTGCCAACCGCGTGGCGCGCCTGCTCGACGGCAGTGGTCCAGTGCTCGACCCGCATACGCTCTTCGAACAGCGGATTGTACCAGCTCGCGACATCTCCAGCCGCGACGATGCCAGGCACATTGGAAGCCAGCGTTTCATCGCATCGAACCCCGTCGTCGAGCTCGATCCCGGAATCCGCGAGCCACGATACGGCCGGGCTCACTCCAATGCCGACCACGACGACGTCGCACCCGACCCTCGTGCCGTCGTCTAGCAGCACACTTTCGATGCGATCGGTCCCTCCAAAGCCTTCGACCCTCCGTCCGCAGAGAACGCGAACACCGCGGCGTTCATGAGCTTCCTGCAGGATGCGTCCAAGGCGGGGACCAAGGCTCTGTGCGAGCGGGGCTTGCAGGGCCTCGATCATGGTGACGTCGAGGCCGAGTTGCCGGGCAGACGCCGCGACCTCGGCGCCAATGAATCCCGCGCCGATAACGGCCACACGAGGCTTGCGGGCAAATGCCGCGCGGATTGCAAGTGCGTCGTCGAGGGTCCTCAGTGTGTAGATGCCGTTGAGGCGCGGCTGATGGGGAAGCTCACGAACCTCACCGCCGGTTGCGATGACCAGCCCGTCGAACGACACCACGGTTCCGCCGTCGAGCCGGATCTCGCGCTTGACGGTGTCGAGCGAGACCGCGCGCTGCCCAAGCAAGAGCTGTAGGTTCAACTCGTCGTAACTCCGCCGTCGAAGCGCGATGCGCTCTGGCTCCCGCTCCCCGCGAAGCACTTCCTTGGAGAGCGGCGGGCGATCGTAGGGAGGGTGCACCTCGCCGCCAATCAAAACGAGCTCTCCCTCGAATTTTGCGCGCCGAATGAACTCCGCAGCACGCAACCCTGCCAGGGATGCGCCCACCACGGCGATCCGCTTCATCTCGCTCATCGATCGAAGGGATCGTCGTTCTGATGGTTCAGCGCGATCGCCTGCGTAACGAGTGTCTTGAGGTCCTTCGCCGCCCCCCGAACCACCTGAAGAAGCCCGGAAACGAGATCCACATGATCCTGAGGCACTCCCTCGAGATACGAAGCCGGAGGGGACGGAGGCGCTGGCACTGCCGCTGGCACTGGCGCTGACACTGGCGCTGGCGCTGGCACTGGCGCTGACACTGGCGCTGGCACTGCCGCTGGCACCGCCGCTGCTCTCTTGGCTCTCGGCTTGGCGGGCCTCGTTGGCCTGCTCGGGTTCTTGGGAGCCCTAGTCGTCCGCTTCTTGGCCGGCGCCTTGCTCGCGCGCTTCTTGGCCGGTGCCTTGCTCGCGCGCTTCTTGGCCGGTGCCTTGCTCGCGCGCTTCTTGGTCGCCTTCTTTGTAGGCCGAGTTTTCTTTGCGGGCGTTCGCTTGTTCGC
>JAUXFZ010000516.1 GCA_030622585.1 Myxococcales bacterium | reverse complement strand
TCGTCGAATGCACCCTCGGGCAGATGTATCGAGAGGTGGGGAACGACGGACACGTCCTCGGTGGACCGATGCGATACCTCGATCGTGGCCTCGGCCAGCTCGGCCTGCCGCGGCTCGGCCGATTTCTCGCCATCCTGTTCGCCTTGATGTGCGTCGGGGGCAGCTTCGGCGGCGGCAACATGTTTCAAGCGAACCAGAGCTACGCGCAGGTCGCCAACGTCTTGCCGATCTTCGCCGGCGGCTGGGGCGCGCTCTCGTACGGCATCATTCTCGCCTTCCTCGTCGGCATCGTGATCATCGGAGGCATTCGCCGAATCGGTCGGGTCGCGTCTTTCATCGTCCCCGCCATGTGCGGCATCTACCTGCTTGCCGGCCTTTTCATCGTCATCTCGAACTTCGACCAAGTTGCCCCTGCGTTCGGCAAGATCGTCGGCGAAGCGTTCTCGCCCGAAGCGGGATTCGGCGGAATGCTCGGAGTGCTCGTCACCGGCTTTCGCCGCGCAGCCTTCTCCAATGAAGCCGGCGTGGGCTCGGCCTCGATCGCGCACTCTGCCGCCGCCACCGATGAGCCCGTCCGGGAAGGAATCGTTGCCTTGCTCGAGCCCTTCATCGACACGATCGTCGTGTGCACCATGACGGGCCTGGTCGTGGTGATCACCGGTGCCCACGAAGGCGGTGGCGAAGAAGGCGTGCTGATGACCTCCAAGGCATTCGCGACCGTGCTTCCTTGGTTCCCGAAGGTGCTCAGTCTGGCGGTCTTCCTGTTCGCGTTCTCGACGATGATCTCGTGGAGCTACTACGGCGAGCGCTGTTGGACCTTTCTCTTTGGCGCACAGTTTTCAATGGTCTACAAGGTGCTGTTCCTCGGCTTCATCGTGTTCGGGTCTGTGCTGAAGCTCGGCAACGTGATCGACTTCTCGGACCTCATGATCCTCGGCATGTCCTTCCCCAACATCCTGGGCGCGCTCTTGTTGAGCGGCAAAGTCAGCCAAGCGCTCAACGACTACTGGAGCCGCTACAAGAGTGGCCAGATGCAGCCCCGAAGGTAACTGCTAGGCTGCTTTGATGTCGGAGTTCGAAGCACGCCGCACGCAGCTTCTCGAAGCGATGGGGGATGGTGTCGCCGTATTTCCGTCGGCTCCTCTCGCCGTCCGCAACCGCGACGTCGAGCATGCTTACCGGCAGGACAGCGACCTCTACTATCTGACCGGCCTAGACGAACCCGGGAGCGTCCTCGTGTTGACCAATCAGCACGAGGAACATCGCGTGGTTCTCTTCGTTCGTCCGAAGAAGCGGGAGCGCGAAATTTGGGACGGGCCCCGGGCCGGCGTCGAAGGCGCAGTCCAGGCATTTGGAGCCGATGTCGCCTTTCCGATCGACGAGCTGCCGAAGAGGCTCCCCGACTATCTCGGCAACGTCGAGCGCCTTCACTACCGGCTCGCGCAGAACGACCAAGCCGATGCCCAGCTCTTTGACTGCCTGAACTTACTTCGCCGGGGCGAACGGCGCGGGGTGACGGCGCCCGAAGCGATCATCGATTCGTCGGTGTACCTGCACGAAATGCGTCTGCGCAAAAGCCAAGGCGAGCTGGCAACGATGCGCCAGGCGGCAGCGATCACAAAGGAAGCCCATCTGCGAGCGATGCAGATCACGCGCCCGGGGATGCACGAATACGAGATCGACGCCGAGCTCCTCCACGTCTTTCGGAGGCGCGGGAGCGAGCGCCCGGCGTACGAGAGCATCGTCGGATCGGGGCCCAACGCCACGATCCTGCACTATCGGGCAGGCGACCGGGTCATGAATGATGGCGAGCTGTTGCTGATCGATGCGGGCTGCGAGCTCGGCTACTACGCGAGTGACGTCACGAGGACGTTTCCCGTGAACGGCCGATTTTCTGACGAGCAACGCGCTGTCTACGAGGTCGTGCTTCACGCTCAAAAGGAAAGCATCGACGCGGTGAAGCCCGGGGTCACGCTCCAAGCCATTCATGATCGGTCCGTTCGCGCGATCACCGAGGGGTTGCTCGAGATCGGTTTGCTCGAGGGCGACGTGGATGGCCTGATCGAACACAAGAAGTACGAGCCTTTCTACATGCACCGGACCTCGCACTGGCTCGGCATGGATGTGCATGACGTCGGCCACTATTACGTCGACGGCAAGCACCGCCCTCTCGAGCCGGGCTTCGTACTGACGGTCGAACCTGGGATTTACATCGCCACCGATGCGGAAGGCGTAGACGAACGCTGGCGTGGCATTGGCATTCGCATCGAGGATGACTTGGTGGCCACCGAGGACGGGAACGATGTGCTCACCGGCGACATTCCCAAAGAGATCGACGACGTCGAGGCCGCCTGCGTGTAGGGCTCGCTCGTGCCGTATCGCCGCTGTAGCTTGTGTGGTATGCCGCGCGACATGTCAGTGGAACACACGATCGCTTTCATCGGGGCTGGCAACATGGCCGGTGCACTCATCCGCGGCCTGATCGGCACCGGAACGGTCCCCCGGGGCAGAATCATCGCCGCCGACCCAGACCAGGATCGGCTGAGCTCGCTCGAAGCCGAGCTCGAGATTGGCGTCGCTAGCGACAATGCGGAAGCGGCGAAGAAGGCAACGGTCATCGTGCTTGCGACCAAGCCTCAGGTGTTGCCACAGGTCCTTTCCGGGCTTGCCGCCGCGATCGGCCCGGACACGCTCCTGATCTCGATCGCCGCTGGCATCTCGACCGGCATG
>JAUXFZ010000503.1 GCA_030622585.1 Myxococcales bacterium | reverse complement strand
GCCCGCATTGGGCAACTATTTTGCCCTGGTCTTCCTCCCCATGGCGCTCCATCACCGCGATGCGACCGAACGCCTGGCCCACATGCACCACGCGATGGATCGAATCAAACACTCCGACGAGGCCGTGATCACGTTCGGGCTGCAACGAGCGATGTCGATCTCGCCGGAGAAGATCACACCCGTATCGGAAGTCTCAACAGAACCTTCACGGTGACTTCCATGCTGCAACTCGTGGAGCAAGGGAAGATGTCGCTAGATGATCCGCCACCGATGACGCGGGCCGGAAACCGACAACTCACCTCAGCCATCTACATGGCTGCCCACGTCCAAACCGCTCAACCAAGACCCGGACGCACCTACTACGAGAAGAAACTCGCAGAAGGCAAGTCCCGAGCCGAAGCCAGACGAGCACCCAAACGACAAGTCACCAAGGCCATCTACCGGTCACTGCAACCCCCCAAGAATCAGACACTTGACCTCGCGGCCTGACATAGAGGTGCTGGGTTGGCTGGAAGGTCAGTGGCGATCGAGGCGGGCCTTCACTTCGCGGCCCTGGATCCGTGTGCTGCTCAGAGCCTCGATGACCTTCTTCGCTGATTGTGCGGGCACCTCGACCGTGGTGAAGCGCTTGGAGATATCGATAGCGCCTACCTCTGAGCGGCCAAGTCCAGTCTCGTGGGCGATGACACCCGCGACGTCTTGCGGGCGCACCCCATCGTCCTTGCCCAGCCCGATGTACAGCCGCTTCGTGCCCGCACCAGGCTTTCCCGCGCGCTTCTTGCCTCGGAGCTGCCTGCGGTTGTCGTCGCGTGGGCGGGAGCGCCCGCGCGGCGCCCTGCCATCGCCGGGCTTCCTACGACGGGATTTGCTGGTGAACCCCGGCTGTGGGATATCTTCTTCGTCGGCTTCTCCCATAGCGCTTAGGTGCGCCATCTTGATTGCCGCCAGCGCTACCCGGTCGAGATCGAACTCCTGCGCCACTGAGCCCATTACGCCGCGGTAGTCGTCCAGGTCGCCGTCACGGCAGACCCGTTCGAGAGCTGCGCGCGTCACCTCAAGGCGGCGGGCCCGCAGGTCGTCGGAGGACGGCAACGTGCCAATTGGGATGTTCTGGCGCGTGCTGCGCTCGATGGCGCTGAGTTGGCGGCCCTCGCGGGGCTCGGCGAGCGTGATCGCCACGCCCTGCCGACCAGCGCGCCCCACCCGCCCGATGCGGTGCACGTACGAGTCTGGCGCGGCCGGGACATCGTAGTTGAACACATGGGTCAACTGCTCCACGTCGAGCCCGCGCGCAGCCACGTCAGTGGCGACGAGCAGCTCGGCATTCCCGCTTCGCAGTCGGCCCATCACCCGGTCTCGCTGCCCCTGGTCCATGCCGCCGTGAAGAGCCTCGGCGCGGTAGCCACGAGCATTAAGGGTCTCGGTGAGGTTATCTACGTCTGCTCGCGTCCGGCAGAACACCAGGGCGGCCGTGGGCATCTCAATGTCAAGAATGCGGCCGAGCGCTGCGGCTTTGTGCGACCGAGCGACGATGTACGCGGTCTGGGTGATCATGGGCTGATCGCCTTCGGAAACCACCTCGCGCGCGATCTCGATGCGTTCCGGATCTTGCAGGTGGCGAGTAGCGATGCGCATGATCCGTTTGGGCATCGTGGCCGAGAACATCACCGTCTGACGTTCGGCCGGGGCAGCCGCGAGAATGGTGTCGATGTCCTCCGCGAAGCCCATGTCGAGCATTTCGTCGGCTTCGTCCAGCACCACTGTGTTGATGTCGGCGAGCTTCAGGTGTCCACGGTCAATGAGGTCCATGGCACGCCCGGGCGTTGCCACGACGATGTCGACGCCGCGTTTGAGTGACCCCACCTGACGTCCGATCGGCTGACCGCCGAACACCGGCAGCGTGCGCACGCCGAAGGGCCGACCGTAGCGGTGGACTGCCTCGGCCACCTGCATGCAAAGTTCACGAGTGGGTGTGAGCACTAGGGCCGTCGGCAGCGCACCCTTGCTCGCGCCTTCGATCCCCGCGAGCCGATTGAGGATCGGCAACGCGAAAGCAGCGGTCTTCCCGGTGCCCGTGGCGGCCTGGCACAACAGGTCATGTCCGGCGAGCATCGCAGGGATGGCGCGCTGTTGAATGGGTGTCGGCGCCTCGTAGCCGAGGTCGGCCAGGCATTCAGTCAGCTTCGGTTCGATGCCCAATGCCGCGAAATCGTTGTCGTGGGTTCTCATGGCCCTAGTCTCTCCTAACGGAGCCGACATTCGGCTACTCGCGCTCTCCATCCCACCACGGCCCGTCACTCCGGCGCAATCGAACGCGATTCGAGGCTGCCGGACACGAATGTCGTCCACCAGTAGCCAACCCGCCGCCGCCGATTAGGCATGCCCAGGCCGCCGAGTCCTTGTGTCGAGAAACGGTCGTGGTCGACCGGCCATCTGAGAGACGGACCTCGGTGCCGGTAGTGGCCGCAACGAGTAGGCAAGGAGCATCCGAGCCATACCAATCGATGCCCTGGCACCCTAGCCTCTGCAGGAAACCGACGGGAGCTGGCCAACGTATGGCAAATCAGGAGCATCAGTCCCTGTCCGACCGCGCGTTGTGTCCGGTCTGTGTTGGGATGGGATGGAGTCGCACGATGGCCGGCCCGCATCGCCATGTGTGAGTCGACCGCTGACGTGGTCGCCGCAGTGCGCTTCACGCGCGCCCATGATCTGGTGATGTCAGTGCGCAGTGGCGGGCACAACGCCGCTGGTGCAACGCTGCTGCCTGCTCACTGCTGGGATCACTCACCTGGGTAGTGTGGTGGCGATCAATCGCTTGGTACCGTCCAGTGGGTG
>JAUXFZ010000169.1 GCA_030622585.1 Myxococcales bacterium | reverse complement strand
GGCGCGAGCGGAGAGCTCCGCGAACGGAGTGAGGTGCTCGGTGAGGGCGCCGGTGTAGATTTCGAGAAGCTCTTTGTCTTCGGCAATGTGCTCTGGGACCGGAGCGCCGCGAATGCTGCTTGCGAGATCCTCGTACATGTAACCAAAGAGAGCGGTGCCGATGCCCCGTTCGAACAGGGGATGGGTGCGGAGCGCGTGCGTAGCTGCGAGCGCCCGGTCTGTCGCCGCTGCGCGCTGGACGAGCCAGTCGCGGAATGCTCCCTCGGCCCAACTTTCGATCACTTCCGCCGTGTCGCCGTCCGGCGGCTGGGGCGGACGAACCGCGACCGCTTCTTCCACGCGATTCCAGAGCTCTTGTAGATCGGTGCTCAACTCTGCGCGTGGATACACGGGCTGCGGGATCGGAATCGGACTGACGACCACCTCTTGTTGCCCTTCAGGGGTCTGCCGGCCAGCGCAACCAACCCCGAATGCCACCATGATCAAAAGCCAACGCCCCATCGGGCGAGATTAACAGCCACGGATCGCCGGGGCGAGTTTTGGGCCCAAAGCCGGTTGACTTGATTGCGAATCCGCCTTTCCATCGCCGGATGGCCGCCTCCCTCGTCGAGCTCAGCGACGCCGCAAGCGTCGATCGCGCCGCGCGCGCCTTGTTTGGCAGCCCGCTCGACACGAGACCGGCGGTTTCACACAGCACAGCGGTCTGGAGGGCCGCCGAGGACGAGCCGGTCACGTCGATTCGGATCAACGAGTACAGCCCGAAGAGCGAGCTGGATTTCCTCGCCCTTCACATGGGGCGGGCTCGGGCGGACGGGATCGTCATCACGGGGAAGATCTTGCGCGAAGAACCCAACCTCACATACGACCTCCGCGCCGACCCCCGCTGGGGGGACGCCTTGGTCGACTGGCGGGAGCGCCACTGGGGCCTCTGCGATCCCCCGTGGCTACTGATCCTAACGAGCGGCCGCGACCTCGATTTCGGCCACCCTGTCTTTCACGGATGGGTGAGGCCGGTCATCTTCACGACCGATCGCGCCGCAACGCGTAGACTGGCGGCGGCCCCCTGCCCGGTCGTCTCGGACGCGGCCCCCGACATTCGGCGCGCGATACGGCATCTGCAGGTCGCACGCGAGTGCGAATGCGTCGCGATCGAAGCCGGCGCGTCGACCGCCCGCACACTGTACGAAAGCCCGATGGTCGTCAGGGAACTATTGGCGTCGGTGTACCTCGAGCCCGCGCTCGATGAACGCGCTCAGGGGGCGCCTCTGGTAAAGCTTTCCGAGGCGCGTCGCATGTTCCGCAGCGAAACCTCTGCCACCCACCGAGAGAACGGCCAGCACTGGAGCTTCCACCGCCTGCGTCGCTAGCGGTTTGCCCAAACTGATGTAGTCTTGCGCGACCTGCCCATGCTTCATCGGATTCGAAACGTCCCGAAAAACGCAGCCCTCCTCGTGTTTCTCCTGTTCTTGATCGCGGTGAGCCCATCGATCGCGACCCAGGGTACGGGAACCCTGATCGAGCTGGTGTTTGACGCGATTCTGTTGGCGGGTGTCCACTCGGTGGGGGCGGGTAGACACCGATGGCCGTTCTTGGTGCTGACGGTCGTGACGCTCGCCGTTCGCTGGGGAGAACACCTATCCGGTGTGGGGTATCTCGATGTCGGCGCGCTATCCATCACGGTGGCGTGGCTCGTCTATGCCGTCTCGATCATCATTGGCAATCTGTTTCAACGTCGCGACGTGACCATTGATACGATCCTGGGTGCTATCGTAGCCTACCTGCTGGTGGCCGTCGCCTTCACGTTGGTTTTCGAGATCGTGGAACTGCGGCACCCTGGCTCGTTCTCTGGCATCCCCGACAACGCCACCGATCACCGAACGGAGCTTGGAAGCGCGATGATGTACTTCAGCCTCGTGTCCATCACCACGATGGGCTATGGCGACATCGTGCCGGTATCGGGCGTCGCGCGACCGCTCGCGGTGCTCGAAGGAGTGTTCGGCCAGCTCTACCTAGCCGTGATGATCGCCCGGCTCGTCGGCCTCCACCTCGTCAGGAGCCAAAAGGAAGACGACTAAGCTGGAGCCGGCTCGTCCTTATGCGCCTTGAAGAAGATCGCGTAGAGCACGGGCACGACCACCATGGTGAGCACAGTGGCGACCGCTAGGCCACCGACGATCGTGACGGCCATAGCGATGTAAAACGCGTCCGTGAACAGCGGGATCATCCCGAGGATCGTCGTCGCCGCGGCCATCGACACGGGGCGCAACCGACTCGAACCGCTTTCGAGAATCGCGTCGTACGTCGACTTTCCTTCGCTGCGTTGCAAGTCTATTTCGTCGACGAGCACGATGGCGTTCTTGATCAGCATCCCCGACAAGCTGAGGAAGCCCAGCAATGCCATGAAACCAAAAGGCTGGTCGGTGAGCAGCAGCCCGGCGGTCACGCCGATGAGGGCCAGCGGCACGGTGAGCCAAATGACCAACGGCTGACGGATGGCGTTGAACAGCGCAATGACGATCAACACCATGATCCCCACGAAGATCGGGATCGGGTCAGCCAACGCAGTCTGCGCGTCGACGGTGCTTTCGTACTCGCCCCCCCATTCGACGTAGTAACCGGGTGGAAAAGGCATCCCCTCGATCTGAGGCCGTAGTCGATCGAGAAGCGCCGGGGCCGACCCATGGTCCGGGTCGGTCACGACAGTGAGCGTGCGCTTGCGCTGGCGCCGCTCGACGACCTGGTCCGTCCAGGTCGTGTCGAGACCCGTCACCACGTTGGCAAGCGGGATGTAACCCTGGGCAACCGGGCTCCAGATTGGAATCTGTCGCAAGCTGTCGACGGTCAGTCGCTCGGGCGGGGGCGCCCGGAACAGCACGGGGATCACCTCATCTTGCTCTCGGTACACGCCGGCCGGCTTGCCCTCGAACCCCGCTTGCATCGCCTCTGCGACCATCCGAGTGGTGATGCCGTGGGCATCCGCCTGCTCTTCGGAAAGTCGCGGACGAACCACCTTGACCCGTTCAAACCATCGGCTGCGGCAACCCTTGGAGTCGTAGGTCGCGTTGCAAATCGCCAATGCCTGTTGCTCGAGGTCGCGGAGCACGTTGGGGTCCGGGCCGACGATCCGAGCCTCGATCTTGCCGGGCTTGCTGGGTCCTAGGTCGAAAGTCCTGCCGAACGCAATCGCATCCGGAGCCACCCCGGCAACATACTTCTCAGCCCTCTCGATATCGCGGGCGAGGGTGTTGTAGTCCTCGATGTCTACGAGAAACTGAGCGAAGCCGCTGTGGCTCTTCTCAGGCGTGAACGTCAAGATGAAACGAAGCGGCCCTTGACCGATGGAGGACGCGACGTGCGTGACGCCTTCGAGCTCGGCGAGGCCTTGCTCCAAGACCGCCACCCGCTTTTCGGTCTCGTCGATGCTGGTGCCGAGCGGCCAGAACACGTCCACGCGGAACTTGGGCGTGGTGGAAGCGGGGAAGAACGTCTTGCCTGTGAACTGGAAGCCGTAAAGCGAAACCGCGAAGACGAACAATACGACCGCAACCGTGACCCAACGGAATCGAATGCAAACGGCGAGGAGCCCCTTGTACCCTCTATAGAACGCGCTGTCGTAGGGGTCCTTCTCTTCTTTCGCCTCGCTCGGCGTCGGGGGCTTGAGGAACCAAATGCCAAGCAAAGGCGTGATCGTCATCGCCGTCACCCAACTGAGCGAAAGCGAAATCCCGATCACGGTGAAGAGCGATCGGCAGAACTCTCCCGTGCTGTCGGGCGACAGGCCAATCGCGGCAAAGGCGATAATGGCGACCACCGTGGCTCCCAGCAGTGGCGTCGATGTCTGGCTGGTGACCTCTCGAGCTGCCTCCTCGGCATCCATTCCACCGTTGATTCGCACTAACATGCCATCGATGATCACGATCGCGTTATCCACCAGCATGCCAAGCGCGATGATCAGCGCGCCGAGCGAGATGCGCTCGAGAGCGACCCCCGCGGGCCCCATGAAAATGAACGTTCCGCAAATCGTCAGCACGAGCACGAAGCCAATGATCAAGCCGCTTCGAAGCCCCATGAACAGCAACAGAACCACGATCACGATGAGGATGGCTTCGATCAGATTGATGATGAACGCATCGATCGCCGTCGTGACCATGTCGGACTGCATGTAGATGACGCCAAGCTCCATGCCGAGAGGCGTCTCCCCCTCGAGCTCCGCCAGCCGGGCCTTGATCCCCTCGCCCATGCTAACGACGTTTCCGCCCTTCTCGGTCGACACCCCGATGCCAATGGCGCGGTGACCGTCGAAGTGGAGCTTGTTCGTTGCGGGATCCTGATAGCCGCGCTTGATTTCGGCGATGTCACGCAAGCGGACCTGCGACTGGTCGCCCTTGCTGATGAGGATGTCCCCGAGCTCCTCCGACGTATGGATCAGGGAATCAGGCTGAAGCTTGATGTACTCGGTGCCTACGTTGACACGACCCGCATCGACGACCACGCCCTCGGCGACCAACTGCTTGCCGATATCGTCGCTCGAAATTCCGATTTGAGATACGCGTTCACGATCGAACTCGATGTAGACGACTTCAGGCAACACCCCGAAGAGCTCGATCTTCGCGACGCCTTTCACGAGCACCAGCTCGCGGCGAAGGAGTTTGGCGAAGTCGTAGAGCTCGCGGTAGCTGTACTCGTCTCCGTGGAGCGCCAAGAACACACCGTAGACATCGGAATAATCGTCGTTGACCAACGAGGGGCCTGCGCCGGGAGGTAGGTTCGCCTGCGCGTCGCCGACTTTGCGCCGGAGCTCGTCCCAAATCTGCGGTAGCTCCGCGCTGTCCACGGTCGACCGCATCTCCACCGTGATCGTCGACATTCCAGGGAGATTGCGCGATTCGATCCTCTTGATCTTGCCGAGCTTCTGGATGGCGAGCTCGAGCTCGTCGCTCACCTCTTCCTCGACTTCATACGCGGTCGCGCCGGGATACTGCGTGATGACGAGCGCTTCCTTGATGGTGAACTCGGGATCTTCGAGCCGGGGCAAGGCGTTGAACGATTTCATCCCGGCGTAAACCGTCACCACAGTGAGGACGATGATCAGCGTTCTGTTTCGAAGCGCAAAGTCGGTGAGATTCATTGCCGGGTCTCGTCCGATTTCTCCATCTCGGTAACGATGCGCCCCTCGGTCAGCAAGTGCACACCCGTCATGGCTATGGCCTCGCCGCCCTCGAGGCCTTCACTGACGACGATGCGATCGCCTCCGGTGATCTTACCGACCGTCACGGACCGCTTCGACACGCTCATCGACTCCTCGTCGACCAGCCAGACGAACGGCTCGTCTTGGGAATCAGCGACTACGGCTGCGGCAGGCACCAGGAAGTCATCCGGCGCCGTGGTGAGCAAGCCGGTGAGGACCAGCTTCGCGGTCATCCCAGAGAGCACGCCGACCCCCTTGGGTTTCTCCATGGTGAAAGTCGCTCGAAAAGTGCGGGTGTTCGGGTCTGCCGCGGTGGCAAGCTCCGAGAGCTTGACTGGGAACTGCCGCCCCGGGATGGAGGAGAGCTCGACCATCGGCTTGGCCTTCGCATTCCACTGCGCGAGGTTGAGCTCACCGGCTCTTCCAGGCCTTTCGCCAGCCAAGTCCCGTTCCGGCACGTCGACGACCACCTCCATCATGGACTCATCCTGCAAAAGCAGCACGGGCTCACGCGCGGCAACGTTCCGGAAATCGGTCACGAGCTTGCGCGCAATGACGCCGTCGAAAGTCGCCCGCAGCTTCGTGTCTTCCAAAGCCTTCTGCTGGATGCGCAGCTCCGCCCGGCTCACGTCACGTGACCGCGTCGCCACGTCGAGATCCCGCTGCGTGCCCGAGCCGGATGCAAACAGCTTGCTCTCGCGCCGGTACTCCGCGTCCGCGAGTCGAAGGCGCGCACGCGCCGCCTCGGCCTGAGCCTGATAGTCACGCGGATCGATTCGCGCAAGGATCTGCCGCTTCCTAAATTGCTGGCCTTCTTCGACGTTCCAGTCGATGATCAGGCCGTCAACG
>JAUXFZ010000205.1 GCA_030622585.1 Myxococcales bacterium | reverse complement strand
GCGCAGACGGCTCACTGAAGCTGTTCGCCACCTTCCGAATGAACTCGGGCCCGTAGAACGGCACGCGCCCATCGACGAGGAAACGACCGTCGGGCACGGCGAACATCAAGGGCCAGCTCTCTTGGATCGGCGCAAGAATGCGTGGCGCTTCGACGTGCTCGTTGATGACCTCGGCAGCCGCGAAAGCGTGCCCGAGCCTCGGCTCCCCGAAGCCGAACGGAACGAACGGCTCGAGACGAGGAGCCATCACGATGGCCCAAACGAACGACAGTCCCACGACGCCAGCCACGGCGCGTCGCGCCCCTCGGACCCATTCTAGTTGAGCCAAGCCGGCGGCGATGAATGGTGCCGTCAAGAGCAGCTGATGCGCGATGAAGCGTATCGTGCGGAGGGCCATCAGGCTGACGACGACGCAAAATACCCCATACGCGAGCCCAAAGCGGCCCGAGCGCGTGACGGGGCGCATGGAGGCCAACACGAGCGCGGCGGCCAACATTGGACCGACGAGCAAGTAGAGTGGGTGCGAAGGCGCCCACGGGCCCCACTCGGTCACGACATCCCGATACTCGGGACGCAACACGTGAGCCACCGCATCGGTCACGATGCCGAGGCCGAACGGAGTGCAGGCCGTCGCCAGAAGTTGGAGGACAAGCAACGTGAGCATCGAAGCAAACGCGGCCGTACGGATGGAGAACGCGAGAAACAGGACGGTGATGAGCACGCCTAACAGGTGGGAGCCATGCATGTTCACCCACACGATCTGCAGGAGGCCAAGCCCGCCGACGACCCACCGCTTGGCACGCTGCGAGCTCGCTTGCGAGTACAGCGTGCTGATCCCCAAGAGCAAGAGTCCAGGGAACACGAGTCCGATGATCTGCGGTCGGACCGTGAACCGAATCCGAGCCAGCGGCGCGAAGAACATCAACACCGCCGCTGCGAGAGGCGCCGCCTGCTCGGCGCCCTTCGCAAGACGGTGTGCGAGCAGCACCAGAATGTATCCGAGCGCGGCGAGCAGCAGGCACTTGATGAGGATCAGCGCGTTCGGTCCCAGGTGCTCGTAGATCAACCAGGTGCCGAGGTCATAGCCCCACTCGTAGTTATTCCAGAGTTGCGGCGTGGCCTTCCAGAACGAGAACGGGTCGACGGCCGGGACGCCACCTGACTCCGCAATCTGGCGGCCCTGAGCGAGATGCCCGTAGGCGTCGAGGTTGTAGAGGGGAAAGGCGCCAAGCGCGAAGAAGGCTGCGGCACAGCCCCACGCACTCCAAGACGCAACCCCCCGCAACACCGCGATAGTGTTGGTCAGACCGGGGCAAGCGGTCAAACTTCACTCAGGTGTACGAAAGATGATCATCCCGACATCGGGACCGAGCAGCGCGAGCGGGAACACGCCGTACACCTGGAGTTCCCCCTGAAGCCGCACTTTCTCCGTGTACCCGGCCGGTGAGGCGGCAAGCCGCTGGGCGCGGGCGACAGGGTCTCGAACCAGGGCATCGACCTCCGGCGGCGTGTCCCAGTAGAACAGGCGCTTACCCTTGTAGAGGTAGACCCAGACGGGGGAGCCCGCTTTTTGCTCCACGCGGAACTGACGGCTCAGACGCTGCGCCAGGCGTGAAAGGGGGATGCCGGCCAGGACGGCACCCACCACCTCATCGCCACGAAGCGACGGCGCGGCAAACAGAATCGACCAGGACGAGGGCGCTTTGGGGTCGTTCGCGTAGAACTCCCCGAGCCCCGTGGCGGCGGCCCCACCAAGAGCCTGGCGCACCACCTCGAAGCGGGTCTTGAAGTCCTGGCCTTTCATCCGGTCGGTCTCTCGATCGCGAGCGATGACCACCCCATCGACTCCAATGGCTGCGAGGAACGACATTGGCGATGCGACGAATTCATCAATGCCTTTCTTGGGTTGCTGAAGAATTCTCAACGCTGATCGTAGTTGCGTCTCACGTTTGGCCGGGTCGCGGACCGCAAAACCGGGCATGAGCTTGGCGGCCGCTTTGACGACACCCGCCTGATGGTGGGCAAGGTCCTGATCCACCAACTCCCGGACCCGCGGCAGGTCGACGTCCCGAAGCAGACGCTCGGTGCGCTCCACCGCGGCGCTGTCCTCGCAGCCGGCGAGAACGGCGAGGCTCAGTAGGAGGATCCCCCAGGGCATGGGGTTAGTGTAACAGCGTCAACCCGCGCGACTAGCCGCCCGAGCAGAAGTGCTCGTAGTCGATGTAGTCGGTGATGGTCGGATGATCGCCGCAGACCGGGCAGTCCTTGTTGCGGCGGAGCTTGAAGGTGCGGAACTGCATTTGCAGCGAGTCGTACTGCAGGAGCCGTCCGACCAGCGGGTCGCCACGCTCGAGGACAATCTTGACCGCCTCGGTCGCCTGCAGGGTACCGATGGCGCCGGGGAGCACACCGAGAACGCCTGCCTCGGCGCACGAGGGCGCGAGATGAGGCGGTGGCGGCTCTGGGTACAAGCAGCGGTAGCACGGACCCTGGCGCGGCCAGAACGTCGTGACCTGGCCATCGAAGCGGAAGATCGAGCCGTGGACCACCGGAATGTCCTTCCACACGCTCGCGTCGTTGACGAGATAACGGGTGGCGAAGTTGTCGAGGCCATCGACGATGACGTCCCAGTCCTGATCAAAAATACGATCCACGTTTTGGCGCGTGAGGCGCTCGTTGAATGTAATGACATTGACGTCGGGGTTGAGGTTTTCGATCGTGCGCTTGCCGCTTTCGACCTTGGACACGCCCACGCGGTCGAGACCGTGCAACACCTGACGCTGCAGGTTCGACTCGTCTACCGTATCGCCATCGACGAGGCCGATCGTGCCGACGCCCGCAGCGGCAAGGTAGAGAGCCGCCGGCGATCCGAGCCCGCCCGCGCCGAGCAACAGCACGCGACCCTGCAACAACTTGGCCTGACCCTGCTCGCCAACCTCGGGCAGCAACAGATGCCGAGAGTATCGGGTCAGCTGTGCGTCGGTGAATGCAAACGGCTGCGTCGTGGGGAAGCCCTGGTCCTTCCACTCATTGAACCCGGGGTTCGCCGACTCGACGTTGGTGTACCCGAGGTCGAGAAGAGACTTCGCCGCCAGCGCGGATCGAATGCCCGCCGCACATATGGTGACGATCCTCGCGTCCCTGTCGGGCAGCCTCGAGCCCGCCTGCATCTCGAGAAAGCCCCGCGGGATGTGAAGCGCACCAGGCACGTGACCTTGTCGCCACTCGTCCTTCTCGCGCACGTCGACGAGGATCATTTGTTCGTTCGCGTCGAGGCGCTCCTTCAGGTCCTCGAGGGAGACCTGCCGAATGGCGGCCTTCACCTCCTGGAGCAAGTCAGCATATGTCTTTGCCATGCGCGCCAATATGTAACTCCTGGCTGTTTCGTCAAGGCTAACGGGGCCTTAGCTCATATACAGCGGTTTTCACATCGGTTTTGTCGGGTATTTCTGTGGGAAGCTGCAGACCTAGGCCGCACGGCGGATCACGCCCTGGTCGAGGGCGTACCCCTCGAGAGCGCTTCGGAGCCGTTTCCGGCCGCGGTGGAGGCGGGACATGACCGTGCCGACGGGGCAGGCCAGCTGGTCGGCAGCATCCTGATACGAGAGATCGCGGAGGTCTACGAGCTCCACGGCTGCGCGAAACTCGGGTCGCAGCGCGCGCAAGGCCGCAGCCACTTCGTCGCCAAGCCCGTCGTGTGCCGCGCGGTGGCTCGTTCGGCTCGCGTTACGCAGCTCGTCGAACGCCTCCTGCTCGCGCTTCTTTTTGCGATAGTGGTTGATGTAGGTGTTGAACAGAATGCGCCGGGTCCACGCGCGCGCGTTGGTCCCGGGGCGAAAGCTCGCCCGCGCTTGCCAGGCGCGCGTCAGCGTTTCCTGAACGAGGTCGTCGGCAAGGGCTGTGCCTCGCGCCAGCCGAAGGGCGGTTCGGGAAAGCTCGGGCACGCAGGGCAGGATCTCTTCGTTGTAGTGCTCTTGGTTCTGCATCGGGGTGGCCTCCACCTCGACGTCATTGCAACCGCGATGCCATCCAACAAACCCAGGCAATTCAGGGCAAACGTGGGTGCCCGGGCGTCAGCTTGTCCCCCGAGTGACACGGTGTCGTGTCAATCTGTCGCCTGCTCGTCCGCCCAGTGGCGCTGCTGGCGATCCAACACCACAGGCACCGCATCGGCGACTTCGGACGCGATGAGACCCCGATCCCCGACTGAGGCCTCCACTCCAGCAAGCGCGTGCAAGAGCGCACCCGCGATCGCCGCATCGATGGGCGAAAGCGTCATTGCGAGCGCACCGACCACGCCACTCAGGACATCGCCCGTCCCGGCAACCCCGAGCGCCGGCGTTCCCTCCGCGCACACTCGAAGCTCGTCCGCGCCGGCCACGATACTGCGCGCACCTTTCAAGATCACGACCTGCCCTGAGATACTCGCAAGCGCCTCGGCAGCCGCGAAACGATTGGCTTGAATGGCGGGAGTCAATTGGCCTAGCAGGCGGGCCGCCTCACCAGGGTGCGGCGTGAGAATCCGTGGCGCCGGGGCGCCCTTCAGCGCAGCGAGGCCATTCTCGGCAATGTGGGTCAGTCCGTCGGCGTCGATGACCGTGGGGACCGGAGCATGCAGCGCGAAGGCGTTCGCCCACGAACGTCCGAGCCCGTCCAATCCCATTCCCGGGCCGAGCACGACCGCACGCTTCCCTTGGCAGAGCGATTCGACGCCGGCTTGGTCCGCGTCGTGGGGAAGCTCAGTCGTCATCAGCTCGAACACCTTCTCTTCGAGCGCGGCGCGTGCATCGGCTCGCGCCCCGATTGTCACCAGGCCGGCCCCGGCGCGGAACGCCGCCCGCCCCGCAAGCAGCGCCGCACCGGTCTTTCCAGGCGCCCCACCGATGACGAGCAGGTGGCCGTTGGTCCCCTTGTGTGCATCCCCCGCACGCGGCGCGATGAGCGTGCCGAGGTCGCCCCTCGTCCACAGGCTTGCGCTGGCCGAGCTCCCTAGGGGAACGCCGATGTCGGCGACCCGCACGTCGCCCGCATGCTCTACGCCTGGAAATTGATGAAGGCCGCGTTTGTGGCCGGCAAAAGTCACGGTCAAGTTCGCGTGCGGCGCAATACCCAGCACCGCCCCCGTGTCTGCATCCAGCCCGCTCGGGAGGTCCAAGGACACCAACGGCGCAGACGCTGCATCCATCGCCGCAATTGCAACCGCGTAACCGCCGGTCACCGGCCGGTCGAGGCCCGTGCCGAAGAGGCCGTCCACGACGAGCGTCGCGCTTCGGAGTTGCTCCCCGAGCGCCCCTGCGTGCTCCGGGGAAAGCTCGAGCCTCTCGAGGCCAAGCTTTCCAAGGACCGCCCAGTTGCTCTGCGCATCACCGCGCAGCCGAGCCCCGTCCCCGACCAGAATGGCAAGCGGTCGGTGTCCGTACAGCGCCAGGCGTCGCGCCATCACCCAGGCATCTCCCCCGTTTTGTCCCGCTCCTCCGACGAGCACGACGCGCCCGAGGCAATCTCCAAAGGCCTCGCCGTCCCG
>JAUXFZ010000177.1 GCA_030622585.1 Myxococcales bacterium | reverse complement strand
TCCTACTTCTTCACCACCGGCTTGATGCCAACTTTGCCGTCCTTGACGACCACTGTGAAGTCGATGCGCTTGCCTTTGTGCTTGCGGTCGAGCTTGGGGACCATCTTCTTGAGACTCTTGGCGACGGTTTCGTAGTCGATCTTGTCGGTGCGCTCGTTGTTGCTTCGCTTCGCCTCGACATAGCTGTCGTAGATCTGGCGCATCCTCGCATCGCCAGGCCCCTTCGACCGGGCCGCGATTGCGGGCGGAGCGCGGCGGCTCGGCGTGATCGCCGGGTTCGACCTCTCCCTCTTCCGAATGGGCCGGCGAGATTGTGGCTTGCCGAACCGGGCAGTCGGTGGCTCCGACGCAGACGCGGGCTCGTTTGGCGGCGACGCCTGTGGCCGGTCGAGATCGAGGGTTGCGACCTTCGATGAGGGCTCGGGCGTCTTGAGAAGCTCGTCCATTCGATCGCTCGCGTCCGCGATCAATCGGTCCATGTTGACATCGGCATTCGGGTCGAGCTCGATTGGGCTGCTGCTTCGACGGTGCCTCTCTTGTTCGCGTTCTGCCCGCGCTGCCTCACGGCGCCGCCTCGCACGAAGCAGGTCGCGCCGATACGTGCCTTCTTCGATCTGGCGGCCAATGCGCCGCCAGTACGTCTGCAGGGTCGTATAGCGTTGAATCAGCGTTTGAAAGCGGAACCGAAGCGCGGTGTTCCTTGGCTTTTCCTTACGAAGAAGGTTCAGCGTGCGGATGAACTGCTTGCGCGGAATCTGGGGCTCGATGCGCTCGATGCCCTGAAACCATTGTTCGTACAGGTGCTTGATGCGCGAGAGCTGCACCTCCGCGTCCGACAATGAGATTTCGAATTCTTTCGGCGTCATGACCCAACCGTCAGAGCGGTGTGACCTTCAAATTGTCGAACCAGAGGTCCGATTGCCAGTTATTGAAGCCAAAATGGTCGTGCCCCCTGCCCTCGAGGGGGTCCGAGTCGTCCATTTTCAGCAAAATGTCCCCGTCGACCCACACCGCGAGAGTGCCACCGATTCGCTCGATCCGAAACCGGTAGACCACGCCGGGCTCTACTTTGAGGGCCTTGCCCACGACCCGATCGTCCCCATGCTCGTCCATTCGGGCCAACACATTCTGCGAGTTGTCCCAGCCCCCGAAAATGATGACGTAGCTCGTCGCAGCGTAGCGATCGTGCTTCGCGTAGGAAGCCCCATCCCCGAAGATCTCGACCTTGATGTCCCCCTCTGGGCTCTCGCTCCGAACATCGAGCTCCACCCGGACATCGCGAGGCAGCGTCCGAAGAAGCCAAAGCGGATGATTCTTGGCCCCCTTCACATGAAGCTGCCCGCCCTCGATACGCCAATTGCCGCCAGTCTTCTTGTAGGCGCTGCCGATCTGGGTGCGATTGAAGTCGTCCGAAAAGCCAGAGGCGATGCCGGGATCGCCCTGAGGCGTGCAAGCCGCGAGCATCAGCAAGGCCAAACTTGCCCGTAGCACTGACACTGACCCACTACTCGGGATCGGTACACCCATCTTCATCGAGGTCCCTGCCCTCGATCGCTTCTTCGTTGGGGCACTTGTCGTCCAGGTCCGGAATGAAATCGTTGTCGTTGTCTGGGTCCATGCACCCGTCCTCGTCCTCGAAGCCGTCGACGTCTTCGGGGAGGCGGGGGCACTCGTCTCGGTCGTCGGGGATGCCGTCACCGTCCATGTCGTCGGTTTCGGGGGACCAGGAGACGCCCACGATGGCGCGGAACTGTGGCTGCCCGAGGCCGCGAATGAACCCCATGCCGACCGACGCGGTCATCGTCACCGTGTTCTTGGTCCAACGGACGCCCACATCGCCTTCGAGCGTGTTGGTGCTCCGACCCCGAAAAGAGGTCGTGCCGCGGAGCTCGAGGAGCCCGAATAGATCCTTCGCGGGCGGGATGGGTGGCTTCAACGAGAAGCCGTACTGCAACTCCTGCCCGAGTGTGTCGACGCCGAAGCGCCGCTCGTTCACGCGGTAGCGCCAACCCAGCATCATCCCGGCACCCGCACCGAGCAAGTGGAAGTCGCCGAGAAACTGAGCGTCGAACGAGAACTGTCCTTCGCCTGCATAGAAGCTCGTGCTTCCGATCGGCACCGGGAACGTGAGCAGGAGGCCCAGCCCGGGCCCGTCCGGACGGCTTTGGGTGTCCTCGGTTGTCTTTCCGAAGAACCGGACCTTCGTGGTGAAGCGCGGGTCCTCGGCGGCAAATCCGGTGAACGAAGTCCGTCCATTGACCGGGCGCGCCGTCTCCCCTGTTTGATACAGCACCAAGGGCACTTCCAACGCGAGCGACCAGCGACCGAACAGGCCCACTTCGAAAAACAGGTCACCCGTCATCCGATTATCGATGACGTCGGCGCGGGTTCCGTCGGCGCGCCGCATCCGGAGCGGCTTGTTCGAGTACCAAGTGCTGAGGCCGAGATTGAAGCGGCCGTGGCCCGGGGTCGCGCTGCCGTTGAATCCGAGAAAGCCAAACCGATCGAGCGCGGGGCGAAAACGCTCGATGTTGATCGCCTGGGCGGACGCCGACACCGACGCGGTAAGCGCCATGACGAGTCCTAGTGCGGCAACGAGACGCGCCATGCGACCTAGCTCGACCCCAACAGATGAGAGCTCCGCACGTTTTTCAGCGCGGCGAGCATGCTTTCACGCACCTGCGGCGCGCGCTTCTCGACGTCGTCGAGCATCTCCTTGACCTGCTGACGCCAAAGGTTCTCCTGCGAGCCACAGAGGTTGCATGGGATGATGGGGAAGTCCAACATCTCGGAGTATGCGACGATGTCACGCTCCGACGAATAAAGCAGCGGTCGGATGACCGTATTTCGGCCGTCATCGCTCACCAGCTTGGCGGGCATCGCACTCAACGCTCCGTTGAACATCATGTTGAGCATGAGTGTTTCAATGGCGTCGTCCCGATGGTGTCCAAGTGCGATCTTGGTGCACCGAAGGCTCTGCGCGGCGTTGTAGAGGATACCGCGGCGCAATCGCGAGCATAGGCTACAATAGGTCTGCCCTTCGGGGATGACGTCGGTCACGATCCGATAGGTGTTCTTACGCACGATCTGGTGTTCATGGCCATGCTCGTCGAGCCACGCCTCGAGTTCCGTTCCGTCGTAGCCGGGCTGCCCCTGATCCACGTGCACTGCGATGATCTCGAACGGCACGGGCGCTCGTTGGCGCGCGCGTTCGAGCAGGTGCAGCAGCGTGTAGCTGTCCTTGCCACCGCTGATGGCAACCATTACGCGGTCCCCGGGCTCGATAAGCTCGAAGTCCGCGATGCATCGCCCCATCTCGCGAGCGAGTCGCTTTTCCAAGATCGCCTGACCCACGGGCGATGGGTACCCGGCGGCCGCCCGCCCCGCAAGGCTCTTGGTCACTTGCCTCTTCGGAGGGCGACAGCGCGCACGTGCCCCTCGAGGCCTTCGAGCCGGGCCAGCCCCTCGAGAAGATCCGCTTGGCCACGGATGGCCTCGTGCGAATATCGAATGAGCGACGACCGAACCACGAAATCGTAGACGCCTAGGGGCGACGCAAAGCGAACGGCGCCGCCTGTGGGCAGGACGTGGCTCGGCCCGGCGGCGTAGTCTCCTGCCGCCTCGGGCGTGTGGTAGCCGAGGAAGATCGCGCCCGCAGCTCCGATCCTCCCGAGCATCGCTTCGGAATCAGCCACCGAAAGACTCAAGTGCTCGGCGGCGAGTGCAGTCGCGACCCGACCGGCCTCGTCCAAGTCGGCGACGACGAAGCAATACCCGTTGTTGCGCACCGCCTCCTCGGCGATGGCCCTGCGAGGGAGAGTAGCGAGCTGCCGTTGGAGCGCGCCATCGATCGCGTCGGCCTGTTGACGTGACATCACCACGACCATTGGGTACGCGGCCTCGTCGTGCTCTGCCTGCGACAAGAGATCGGCAGCGACGACCTCCGGGTCCGCTCCGTCGTCCGCGACCACGAGAATCTCGCTCGGTCCGGCGATCGAATCGATGTCGACGACACCGAACACGAGCCGCTTCGCGCAGGCCACGTAGATGTTGCCCGGGCCGACGACTTTGTCGACGCGGGTGATCGATTCGGTTCCGTATGCGACGGCTGCAATGGCTTGCGCCCCGCCGGCATCGACGACTTCGGTCACCCCGGCAACGTCCGCCGCGGCCAGAATTTCGGGAGTCGGGTTGGGCGTGATCAGAACGATTCGTTCGACACCCGCAACCGTCGCGGGGATCGCGGTCATCAGGACGGTGGAGGGGTAACGAGCCTTGCCACCTGGTGCGTACACCGCCGCTGCGGCCACGGGCCGGATTCGTTGACCGAGCTCGATGCCGCCTTCTTCGTAGCGGAAGCCGGGCTCGCGTTGGCGCTCGTGATAGCGACGAATGCGCTCGCCCGCGGCTTCGAGCGCTTCGCGGACGGCGGGATCGACCGCGCGTGCCTCCGCCAACCACGCTTCACGATCCAAGGCCAGCGATTCGGGACGCCGGCCGTCAAACCGCTCCGTGTAGTCGAGGACCGCCTCGTCCCCCCGCTCACGCACCGCATCGAGGATCTCGCGCACGTCGGGCTCGACGCGCGCGAGATCTTCGTCGCCCCGCCGGCTCAAAGACGCTAGCGTGTCTTCGTAGCCCGCTTGGCCCCGTTCGTAGATCGTGAGCATTTGCTGGTTCTAGCGGCCCGAACAAAGCGGTCAACCACGCAACCTTGCCCCCCGGGGCGGAAAGTGCTCAGACTTCGCCGACCATGAGCGTACGCCTGTACAACACCCTGACGAGCCAAAAAGAGCCTTTCGAGCCGGCGGACCCCGATCACGCCCGCATCTACGTCTGCGGCCCGACGGTCTACGACTACGCGCATCTGGGCCACGCCCGCTGTTATGTGGTCTACGACGTCCTGGTCCGTCACCTGCGCGCCAACGGAATGAAGGTCACGTACGTCCGAAACGTCACCGACGTCGACGACAAGATCCTCAAGCGCGCCGCGGAGACCGGCACCGAGCCGACTGCTCTCGCTGCGCGCTTTGCGGATGCCTACTCGGAGGACATGCACCGGCTCGGCAACCTCGACCCGGATGTCGAGCCGCGCGTCAGCACGCACCTCGAAGACATCTTCGCCCTCGTGCAACGGCTGGTCGACGGCGGTCACGCATACGTTTCAGACGGTGACGTCTACTTCTCCGTGGAGTCGTTCTCCGACTACGGCAAGCTCAGCCATCGCGACCTCACGCAAATGAAGCTCGGCGCAAGCGAACGGCTCGATGAAACCCACGCGGCGCGCAAGCGTCACCCGGCCGATTTCGCACTGTGGAAGAAGAGCGAAGAAGGCGCTTGGGGTTGGGACAGCCCGTGGGGACGCGGGCGCCCCGGCTGGCACATCGAGTGCTCGGCGATGTCGATGAAGCACCTCGGTGACACGCTCGACCTTCACGGTGGCGGCTTGGATCTGGTGTTCCCGCACCATGAAAACGAGATCGCCCAGAGCGAGGCCGCGACAGGGAAGCTTTTCTCGCGCTGTTGGATGCACAACGGTTTCGTCGAGGTCGACAAGGAAAAGATGAGCAAGAGCCTCGGTAACTTCTTCACGGCGCGGGACTTGTTCGACCGCATCGAGCCTGAGGCGATCCGCTATTTGATGATGACGGTGCACTACCGCGCCCCGCTCAGTCTCGACTGGACGCTCGACGATGCGGGCAACGTCACGGGGTTCCCTCAGTTCGAAGAAGCAGAGCGGCGTGTCGCCTACGTGTACAAGACAAAGCAGCGGCTCGAAGGACTTCCGCCAAATCGGGTGGTCGACAACGACGTTCCAGCTCAGGCGGAGATCGCGGGTTTCGCCGACACCTTGCGGGAGTCCTTGGACGACGACCTCAACATGCCGGTGGCG
>JAUXFZ010000126.1 GCA_030622585.1 Myxococcales bacterium | reverse complement strand
GTGTGAACGGTGATCGGATCGCCCATCCCCTTTTTCATCGGTCCCGCCTTGCCGTACTCGACCGCATCCGGCTCGTGATCGAGACCGAGAAACGCAAAGATACGCTCCAGCTGAGGCTCGGGTTCGATCACCAAATCTTCGTAGGCCACGCTCAGCATTGGAACGGGCCGATCGCGCAAGAACGCCGCCATGGCCGGTACGTACCGCTCGAGGATCGGATTGAAGCCGTGCGCGGCCTCCCAATCGCCGTTAAAAAAGCTGTTCGCGTACGAGCTGAAAATCGCGAGAGGATGTCGGGTCAGGACGACATACTTCGCGTCCGGATAGAGACGCTGCAAGAAAGGCAGCACGAGCGCGTTCGCCGGGGTCTTGTCGAGGAAGACGCTGCTTTCGCTCGTCGACAGCATACGGCCGTACAATGTGTCGGTGTAGGCGCGTAGCGCATCGAGGTAGTCCTGCTCTCCCCCGGGCAGCCCATCGATGAACGTCTTGGCCGCCTCGGCCGCGTTGATGTGGTCGTACGGCGCCTTGTCGATGTTGTCGTACACCCCGAGGTGCGCGATCGGCGTAATCAGGTGCGGCTCCGGATGGGTGAAGATCTCGGAGTGCGCACCCAACATGCGCTGAAGCAGCGTCGACCCCGCACGGGGCGGCGAGATTACGAAGACGAGTGACATGACGCCCTAGGCAGTCGGTTACCCTTGTGCCGCAAGTTGCCGCAAGACGTACTGCAGGATCCCACCATGTAGGAAATATTCGACCTCCTGCGGTGTGTCGAGCCGTGCCTTGACGGTGAACGACTTGCCAGTGTCTGTTTGGACTGAGAGCATCTTGCCTGGAGCCAGGCCGTCCGCAATCCCGGAAACAGCGAAGGTTTCCTCGCCGGTCAGCCCCAGTGCCTCACGGCCATCGCCCGCCTCGAACTCGAGCGGAAGCACGCCCATGCCGATCAGATTCGACCGGTGGATGCGCTCGTAGCTCTCCGCGATGACCGCCCGGACGCCGAGGAGCAGCGTGCCCTTGGCAGCCCAATCGCGCGAGGAGCCGGTGCCGTACTCTTTGCCCGCGATGACGACGAGCGGAGTCCCCTCGGCCTGGTACTTCATCGCGGCGTCGTAGATGCTCATCTGCTCGTTGGTGGACAGGTAGCGCGTGACGCCGCCCTCTGTGCCCGCCGCCAAGAGATTGCGAAGCCGGATGTTCGCAAACGTGCCGCGCATCATGACCTCGTGATTGCCACGGCGGCTTCCGTAACTGTTGAAGTCGCGAGGGGAAACCCCGTGCTCCTGCAGGTACTTCGCAGCGGGGCCATCCAGTGCGATGGCGCCTGCCGGAGAGATGTGATCGGTCGTCACGGAATCCCCGAGGAGGCAAAGCACTCGAGCCCCCGCGATGTCCCCCGGCGGAGCCGGCTCCCCCACTTCGACCCCTTCGAAAAACGGGGGCAGTCGAACATAAGTCGACTCAGGGTCCCAGCGGTAACGGTCCGTCTGCTCGAAGTTCACCTCTTGCCACTGCGGCGGCCCGTCGAGGACCGCGGCGTAGCGCTCCACGAATTGCTCCTTCTTCACGGACGTCCGGAGCATGTCCGTCACCTCCTGTTGGGAGGGCCAGATGTCGCGAAGAAACACATCCCGACCTTCGCTGTCCTGTCCGATCGCTTCGCGCTCGAAGTCGATGTCCATCGTGCCGGCAAGCGCATACGCCACGACCAACGGCGGCGAGGCAAGGTAGTTGGCTCGGGTCAGCGGGTTGACGCGGCCTTCGAAATTGCGGTTGCCGCTCAGCGCGGAGGTTACGATCAGGTCGTTGGCTTTGACCGCCTCGGCGATCTCCGGGTCCAACGGGCCGGAGTTGCCGATGCACGTCGTGCACCCGTAGCCGACCAAGTTGAATCGCAACTTGTCGAGCTCGTCGAGTAAGCCGGCTTCTTCAAGGTATTCCGTCACCACCTGCGAACCCGGCGCGAGGCTTGTCTTCACCCAGGGCTTGGTGCGAAGGCCCTTCTCGACCGCCTTCTTGGCTACGAGGCCCGCGGCCAACATGACCGACGGGTTCGAGGTATTCGTGCAGCTGGTGATGGCGGCGATGACGACTGCGCCATTTTGGAGGTTGAACGTCTCGTCGCCGCGCGTGACTTCGACCCCTTTGTCCGCGGGCGCCTCGAAACCGCGAAGCACCCCTCGCCAAGAGCGCTTCGATTCGCTCAGCGGAATTCGGTCCTGCGGACGCTTCGGTCCTGCGATCGAGGGCACCACGTCCCCGAGGTCGAGCCCGAGCGTGTCGGTGAAACGCGGCTCGGGACCGGCAGCCTGGTGGAACAACCCTTGTTCCTTGAGCACTCGCTCGACCACGTCGACGTGCGCATCATCTCGCCCACTGAATCGAAGGTACGCGAGGGTCTCGTTGTCGACGGGGAAGAAGCCCATCGTCGCCCCATACTCGGGAGCCATGTTCGCGATCGTTGCCCGGTCAGGAAGCGCGAGATTCTCCATGCCCTCGCCGTAGAACTCGACAAACTTCCCAACGACGCCCTTCGCGCGGAGCATCTGTGTCACGGTCAGAACCGCATCCGTCGCCGTTGCGCCCTCCGGGAGCCTGCCCGTCAGCTTGAAGCCGACGACCTGCGGCAAGAGCATGCTGATCGGCTGCCCAAGCATCGCGGCCTCGGCTTCAATGCCGCCCACACCCCAGCCGAGGACGCCTAGACCGTTGATCATCGTCGTGTGCGAATCGGTCCCCACGAGGCTGTCGGGATACGCGATGGTCTCCCCGTCCGCATCGCGGGTAAAGACCACGCTCGCGAGGTACTCGAGGTTGACCTGATGCACGATACCGGTGCCGGGCGGCACAACGCGCATATTCTCGAACGCGCTCTGCCCCCACTTGAGGAACTGGTAACGCTCCTGGTTACGCTCGAACTCACGCTTCACGTTGTCTTCGAACGAGCGCAGCGTGCCATAGGAGTCGACCTGCACCGAGTGGTCGATCACCAAGTCGGCTGGCTGCAGCGGATTGATTCGACTTGGGTCCCCACCCATCCTGGCGAACTGATCGCGCATGGCTGCGAGGTCGACCACCGCCGGAACGCCGGTGAAGTCCTGAAGGAGCACGCGCGACGGGCGAAAAGCGATCTCGGTGCTCGGGGTAGCCGTCGGATCCCAATTGGCGACGGCCTCGATGTCCTCACGAGTGACCGTCTTGCCATCTTCATAGCGAAGCAGGTTTTCGAGTAGAACCCGGATGGAGTACGGGAGGGTATCGATGCCCTCGAAGCCCGCGCGGGTCAGGGCGTCCAGGCGATGAATTACGGCCTGACGGCCTCCTGCGTGAATGGTGACACGGCTCTGAAAGGAGTCCTTTGATGTCATGTGGGAGTGCCTACCACGCAAGGTGTGGCGCGCCACCCCGGTCCTTGGCTAAGCTGGAAAACGCTGCGTGACAAGCGCCATCAGAAGCGCTAGAGAGTGCAGCCTTCGGCGCCGTAGCCAAGTGGTAAGGCAGAGGTTTGCAAAACCTCCATTCGTCAGTTCGATCCTGACCGGCGCCTCCAATCTGCCTCTCCTGGTAGTCGGAATTGGTAGTCGGTATGTTCCCCATCGCTGACCTCTTCAGGCTCCGGCCACGCAACATCCGCACCCGGCTGCTGCGAGACCTCACCCTCGTCATTCTTCTCACCTCCGGCGCCATCGTGGCACTGGCGATTTTCAGCGCTTCGAGCGCTGAGCGGAGCACGGCGCGTGCGCACATCGAGCGGGCTTCGACTCAGGCGCGACAGGAGTTTCGCGTGCGCATGGATCCAGTCGACCGACGGCTCAGGCTGACCTGGGAGTGGGGGAAGGCGGGCCTCCTCGACTCTAACGATCGGGCCACCACGCTGGCGAAGCTCGCCCCTGTGCTCGAGCCCCTACCCATGGTGACCGCGTTGATCGTGGCCGATTCGAAAGGTCACGAGTTTCTCCTGTCGCGCGACAGCGAGGTGGCAGGTGAACCTCGAGGTTGGATCACCCGAACGCGAGGGCTTCACGAGGCCAAGGGGCGCCTGCTTCGTGAACGCTGGAGTGCGGAGCGCGAGCTGCTCGGCAAGTCCTGGATCGATCTCCCGGGCTACGTACCGGCAGAGCGGCCGTGGTTCATCGGCGCGATGAGCAACGCGTCGGACGCCGAGATCTATCGCACCGAGCCCTACCAATTCTTCGAGCGGAAGCGCCTGGGCGTGACGCAGTCGATGCGTTGGACGCCGGCGGACGGGAACACGCACGTAGTCGCGTTGGACTTGTTGCTAGGCGACGTATTCGCGGTCGTAAGTAAAATCGAGGTTAGCGAGCGAGGCGAGGCGTTCCTCTGCCGGTCGGACGGCGACGTGTTCATGCCCTATCGCGCGCCGCAGCCCGGCGAGCCGGCGCCGACGCGCCAACACAGGTTCGTCGGCCCAGGCGAAACAGGCAGCCCGCTAATCGAGGGCGCGGTGGCCGCGTGGATGAATGCCGGCGGACTAGCCGACGAGCCGGTGCATTTCCGATCGGGCGACGTGTGGGCTTGGGCGGGTTTCCGCCTGATGGATCCGCTGTCTGGCATCTGGATGGGCGTCGCGGTGCCCGAACCCGAGATCTTTGGCGCCCCGATCGATTGGACGCCGCAGCTCATCGTCATCATCGCGTTGGTCTTGTTGCTCGGCCTATTGCCGGCGGTGAGCATCGTCCGCAAGTACAGCCACCAACTCAAGGACGTCCCCAAACAACTCATCGGCCCCAAGAGCTTCGAGCACGACGTACAGAAGCTAATCGCGGGCGGTGAAGACCGGACCCTGGAATTCAAATCAACAGTTCGCATGAATCTGAAAACGGAGAAGTTCGGCAAAGAGATCGAGCTCGCATGGCTCAAGGGCACCACCGCATTCATGAACTCCGATGGCGGCACTCTTCTTCTCGGCATCGGCGATGACGGCGAGGTCCTCGGCGTCGAACCGGATAAGTTCGACAACGAAGACAAGTGCAGGCTGCACCTCAAGAATCTCGTCAACCAACACATCGGCGCCGAGTTCTCGCCGCTTATCCGGTTTCAAGTGCAGCCCGTGGACTCCAAGGTCGTGGTCGCCGTCCAGTGCGAACGTTCGCCGAGACCGGGCTTCCTCAAGGCCAAAAACACGGAGGCCTTCTACATCCGGAGCGGACCCTCGAGCGTCGAGTTGTCCCCCCGGGAAGTCCTGGACTACGTCGAGCAACCGGGCTGAGCTGGCACCTTACTTTATTTGTTGTAAAGTAGGGCCATGGACGCTCAAAACCCTCAAATTAACGTGGATTTGCTCAAAGAACACCTCGTCGAGATGTCCGAGCACGAGGGCGAGCTCACCGACCGTCTGTACGAGAGCCTCTTTGCCAAGCGTCCCGACGCGGTGGAGCTTTTCGGCACCTACAGCCGTGCCAACCAGCAACGAATGATGACCGAGACTCTCGGTGCGGTCCTGAACATGCTCGACCGTGAGCACTGGCTCGGCGACTACGTCCACGCGATGGGGTCGCGACACCAGTTTTCCTACGAGACTCCCGCCGACATGTACCCGCCGTACGCCGAGGCGATGCTAGAAGCGCTCGCTGCGGTCTCCGGGTCTGATTGGACGCCCGAGTTGGCGCGCTCTTGGAAGGCGGCGTTGGATCAGGTGAACCAGATGATGACAGCCGGCTACGTCCCGACTTCGCACTGACGAGGCGCCCTACTCCACCTTGCGCAACGTGTTCTCGTCCGTATGCGCGAATATGTCGCTTTGGCCTTTGATCTGCAGCTGCGTGTTCTGCGCGTAGAAGAACGACCCGTCCTCGTTGACAGTGAGCTCGATGTCGTAGCGGACGGTCTTGAACTGCTCGTCTAGAAAAGGGCCTGAACAGATTCCGAAGACCTCGGCGCCCACCTCTGCGGACAGCTTCATGGTTGTCGCGTCGGGATCGACGGTGCCGCCTGCCAGCACGGTCACACCGCGTGGGACGATGAAGGTGAGCATGACCTGACGGGCGGCCGAGTCCCAGAGCCAGTAGCCCACCTCTTCATGAAACGGATCCTCAGCGCCGAGGCGCCAGGCCGTCTTCGAGTATCGGAGGCCGTAGAGCGATTGCTCGTGGTTCTCGACGAGACCGATAGGCTCCAAAACCACCCGCTCGCTGTACTCATTGCGCTCGACGACGGACCGGTCGTCGTCGGGGGCCAGGTCGATGCCTTTCGCCCCTTCCCAGATGCCAGCGAACGCTGCGAGGGGGCCGAGGTTGCGGATGTTCTCGTCAGTCATGCGGGGACTGTGTCTCAGTGCCAGTGCCGGTGCCAGGCTACTTGGGCAGCTCTGGTTGCTCTAGCGTCCCGCAGTCGAGGGCGCCGAGGAAAGCGACGATCGAGGCCAGTTCCTCCTTGCTCATGCCCCGATCGGCCAGCAGGGGCGTCTTGTTCTTATTATTGATGCCGCCGGTCGCCATGAGCGTCACCGCCTTTGCCAAGGTGGGCACCGACCCGTCGTGAAAGTACGGCGCGCTCTTGGACACGTTGCGCAGGGACGGAACCTTGAACGCTGCCCAGTCGGCGTCTTGCTCGCTGATCTTGGCGCGACCGATATCGACTTCGCGCTCTGCCTTCACCGCGGTGCCGATTCCCACGTTGTAGTAGAGACCACCGGGAACCCCCATCGCGCTCGAGAACAATGGGGGGGCGTGGCAGACGGTACACTGACCCTTGCCCATGAAGAGTGTCCATCCCTGTTTCTGCTGCTCGGTGAGCGCGTTGTCATCGCCCTTCGCGTAGCGATCGTACGCGGTATCGCTGCAGATCAACGTGCGTTCATACGCGGAAATCGCTTTCGCAATCGTGTCGGGCGTCATCCCTTCGTCGGGGAACACCTTCTTGAACTGCTGCTGGTAGCCCTTGATCTGCGCAAGCTCGGCGGCCTTGGCAGCGAGGTTCTCTTTTCCCACGCCCATGTTGCCACCGCCCCACGCGCCTTTGGCTTGCGCCTCGAGGCTCCCGGCTCGGCCGCCCCAGTAGAACGCCTGGAAGAACCCGACGTTCCAGATGACGGGGCTGTGCCGTGTGAGTTGCTTTTCCTTC
>JAUXFZ010000012.1 GCA_030622585.1 Myxococcales bacterium | reverse complement strand
CCAGGCCCTGCGCGGTTGGCGGCGACGGCGGTCCTCGCCGAGGCGGCTCGCGAAGGCCTGGATCCCCTAGCGATGGCCGTCATCGATGGCGAGGCACCTCGACCAGGCACCGACGATCTGCTCCGTGCGTTGTTCGCCGTGCCGAGCTTCGACGTCGTCGCGGTCGGCACGGGGACCAGCAGTCGATTCGGAGCGGACGAAGCGCTCGACGGCGAGCAGGAGCTTCGGCGCTGGCAGGCCGCCGCCGCGATCCTTCTCATCGGGCTGATGGTGAGCATGGTGTTGCTTCGCGTCGAGCTCCTGGCCCAGGCGCGCGCACGCCAGTTGCTCGACGAGCTCGGAGACGAGGGGGCAACCTCGCGGCGCACCGCCTCCCGGGGCCGTGGCCTGTGGGCGTTTGTGCTCCTGGTCTTCGTGCTGATGGCGGTGCTCGCTCTGTCTAAGCGCTGGTTTTGACACTCATTTGCGCCCCTCCCCCGGCCGACCTAGATTGCGCCCGTGTTCAGCTCAGTCCTAAAAAGGGTCCTCGGCACCAAGCATCAACGCGAAGTGAAGCGCATGCAGCCCACGGTCGCTGCGATCTCGGCGCTCGAAGACGAAATCAAGAAGCTATCCGACGCAGAGCTACGCGGGAAGACCGCGGAGTTCCGTCAGCAAATCGACAACGGCGCCTCGCTCGATGACTTGTTGGTCCCCGCGTACGCCGTGGCTCGCGAGGCAGGCAAGCGTGTCCTTGGAATGAGGCACTACGACGTCCAACTCGTCGGCGGCATCGTGCTCCACCAAGGCAAAATAGCCGAGATGAAAACCGGCGAAGGCAAGACGCTGGTTGCCACGCTCCCCTGCTACTTGAACGGCCTCGAGGGCAAGGGCGTCCATGTCGTCACCGTCAACGATTACCTCGCCTCTCGCGACGCGGAGTGGATGGGCAAGCTCTACGGGTTCCTCGGGCTGAGCACCGGCGTCGTCGTTCCGGGCCAGAGCAACCAGGTCAAGAAGCGCGCGTACAACTGCGATATCACGTACGGCCAGAATAACGAGTTCGGCTTCGACTACATGCGCGACAACATGAAGTTCAGCATCTACGACTATGTGCAGCGTGATCTGAACTACGCGATCGTAGACGAGGTCGACTCCATCCTGATCGACGAGGCGCGTACGCCGCTGATCATCAGTGGGCCCGGCGAGACCGCCAGTGACAACTACGAAATGATCAACGAGATCATCCCGCGGTTGCGTAAGGAAGAGCACTACGACCTCGACGAGAAGAACCGAAGCGTGACCCTCACCGAGAACGGTATGGAGAGCGCGCAGGAGCTGTTGGCCGGCCGTGGTCTACTCGCAGGTGACGGCGTCAACCTCTACGACCCGGCCAACCTCGAGGCGCTTCACATCTTGCAACAGTGCCTCCGCGCGCACGCCCTGTACCACCGCGACCAGCACTACATGGTCAGCCAAGACGGCAAGGTGATGATCATCGACGAGTTCACCGGTCGTGTGCTTCCTGGCCGGCGTTGGTCGGACGGCCTCCACCAGGCAGTCGAAGCGAAGGAGCGAGTTCTCATCCAGAGCGAGAACCTCACACTGGCTACGATTTCGTTCCAGAACCTCTTCCGCCTCTATAAGAAGCTATCCGGCATGACCGGCACCGCCGACACGGAGGCGACCGAGTTCCACAATATCTACGAGCTCGACGTGATCGTCATCCCGACCAATGAGCCGATCGTTCGCGCCGATGAAGAGGACCTCATCTATAAGACCGAGCGCGAGAAATTCCGGGCGCTTTGCCTGGAGATCGAGGCGTCACACAAGCGAGGGCAGCCCGTTCTCGTCGGCACGACCAGCGTCGAAAAATCGGATGCGGTGGCGCACTTCCTGGACCGCCAGGGTGTCCCCCACAACGTGCTCAACGCCAAACAGCACGAGCGAGAGGCTTACGTGGTCGCGCAGGCGGGTACGCCGGGTGCTGTGACCGTGGCCACCAACATGGCTGGTCGAGGCACCGACATCGTGCTTGGTGGCAATCCTGAAATGCTCGCTAAGATAGAGGTGCTCGAGAGCGCTCCCGAAGAGGTGCTGTCGGACCCCGAGCGGCGTGAAGCGGCCATCGCCAAAGCCACCGAGCAACGCATCACCCAGTGCAAAGAAGACGCCCAGCACGTCAAAGACGCGGGTGGCCTGCAAATCATCGGCACCGAACGCCACGAATCACGGCGCATCGACAATCAGCTTCGCGGGCGATCGGGCCGCCAGGGAGATGCGGGTTCTTCGCGTTTCTATCTCTCGCTCGAAGACGACCTGATGCGGATCTTCGCGGGTGAGCGTGTGCAGGCCATGATGGACCGGCTCGGGATGGAAGAAGATATTCCGATCGAGCATCGCTGGGTCACGCGTGCCGTCGAGAACGCGCAGGTGAAAGTCGAGGAGCGCAACTTCGACGTTCGAAAGCACCTGCTCGAGTACGACGACGTGATGAACCAGCAGCGCAAGAGCATGTACGCGCTGCGAAAGCAGGTGTTGCGCGGCGAGTACCGCACCGTGCCCACGGACGACGAGCGCAAGGCGGGCGTAGAGCCGGTTCCACTGGTCGATGGGCTCGACGTCGAGCTGTTGTCCCGGGTGACGAAGGTCCTCGAAAACATGGTGAAGTTCCATTCGTATCCGTTGCCGGATGCGGGCCTCACCCAGGATGACGTGCCTGCACACCGTAGGAAGTCGCTCGAAGCCGACTTGTCGACGCTGACCGACGTGCGGGTTCAGCTACTCGAAAAGGACATCTACGTCTGGTTCGGTTGCGCCGTGCCTCTCGAAGAGTTCCGCAACGACCCCCAGGGCGCCTACAAGCGCCGCGAGCAGGCGGTCGGCATGTCGCTGAGCGAGCAGAAAGAACGCTTGCTCGATCTGGTCGACGAGATCGTCGTTACGATGACCGATCACGCGTGCCCCCCCGGCAAGCACTACGAAGACTGGGACCTCGAGGGGCTCGAGCGCGCCTACAGAGAGCAGTTCGCGATCGACGCGACCGGTGTCCACGAGATCAGCGACCGCGGGGAGCTCCTTGGCAAGCTGTACGCGGACGCGGCGGCCGTGCAGGAGCGCAAGGAGCGCGACTTCGGGACCGAGAACTTCCTTCGACTGTTTCGGGACCTGTACCTCCAAGAGATCGACAAGCAGTGGATGGACCACCTGCAGGGGATGGACCACCTTCGCGACGGCATCGGCCTACGCGGTTACGGCCAGCGCGACCCGAAGAAGGAGTACCAGCGCGAGGGCTTCGACATGTACCTCGAGATGGTGCAGAGCGTGAAGTCGTCGGTCACTCTCGGGATGTTCACCGTCGAGCGGGCGGGCGAAGAAGAGTTGCAGCGGCTCGAGGACCAACGCCGTCAGGCGACCGAAAAGCGGCAGCGACACATTCGCGCCAGCCATCAGGGCGAGGGACCGGCGGGTGGCGGTCAGCAGCAGCAAGGCCTCAGTCGACAGGCTCGTCGGGCGGCCGCAAGGCGAGGCAGGCGCGCAGGCGGCGCCGACCCGGGCGCGCCGCCTCCGCCGCAGCCTGCGGCCGTGCAGCAAGCCACCGTCAAACGCGATCATCCGAAGCTCGGTCGCAACGACCCGTGCTACTGCGGCAGTGGCAAGAAGTACAAGAACTGCCACTACCGCGAAGACCAGGCTGCAGCCTCGCCGCAGTAGCGCCCATCTGGTAATAGGCACGCCATGAGCGGACGGGTGAAGGGGTTTCGCTTCGCTGGCGTGTCCAGCGGAGTCAAAGCGGATGACGCGCTGGACTTGGGGCTGGTTTTTGCGGATGAGCCCGCCGTCGCCGCGGCGGTCTTCACGATGAACCGCGTCCGAGCGGCACCCGTGGTGCTCAGCGAGCGCCGCCTGAGGGGCGGGCTGTGTCAGGCCATTTTGGTCAACAGTGGCAATGCGAACGCGTGTACCGGGAAGCAGGGGCAGCAAGCCGCAGTGGCGTTGACGCGCGTCGCTGCAGCCGCGCTCCGCGTTCCGACCGCGATGGTGGTCCCCGCCTCGACGGGCGTCATCGGCGTGCAGCTTGCGCAGGACAAGATCGAAGAGGCGATCCCGTCGCTCGTCGCGGACCTTTCCGAAACCGGCGCGACGCGGTTCGCACGCGCGATCATGACCACCGATCGCGGCCCGAAGCTCGCACGGGCCGAGGTCAAGGTGGGGCGCACGACGTGCCAGGTGCTCGGCATCGCGAAGGGCGCGGGGATGATTCATCCGAACATGGCGACGACGCTCGCCTTCGTGGTGACCGACGTCCTTCTGAGACGGGCCACGCTAACGAAGCTCCTACGCCAGTCGGCCGACGCCACCTTCAACCGCGCCACAGTCGACGGCGACACCAGTACCAACGACTCGATCTATGCGCTTGCATCCGGTGCAGCCACGAGCCGGGTGATCGATGAGAAGAGCACGGTAGGGCGACGATTCGCCGGAGCCCTCACCGAGGTGCTCGAATCGCTCGCGAAGCAGGTCGTGGCGGATGGCGAGGGCGCCGAACACTTAGTTCGGATCGAGGTTCTCGGTGCTCGCACCAACACCGATGCTGTCCAGCTCGCGCGGACCATCGCGGGTTCTCAGCTCGTCAAGACGGCGCTTCATGGCTGTGATCCGAACTGGGGTCGCATCCTGGCGGCGGCAGGCCGTTCGGGGGTACGTTTCAATCCTGATCACGTTTCGATGAGAATAGGCGCTGTGCCGATCTTCGAGCGCGGGACCCCCGTGATGACGCCAAAAATCGAGGCCAAAGCGGCTGCAACGATGAAGCGGCGGGAGTACGCGATCACGGTCACGGTCGGGGCCGGCCGTGGGCTTGGTCATTATTGGACCTGTGACCTCGGACACGAGTACGTTCGGATCAACGCTGACTACAGGACGTGATTCAACCCCATGCTGCGCAAATCGATAACCCTTTGTGCCATGCTGCTCGCGATTCACGCGACGGCGGGTGCTGACGAAGACAACCCTCCCGCCGAGGGTGAACCAGCCGCCGAGCCTGCAAAGCCTGCAAAGCTGTGCACGAGGAACGGGAAGCTCGAGCAGCTGGCGGGCGAGCTAGCGGAGCTTCAGCACATCCCGCCGTCTCCAGAGCTCATCCGCAGGGCGCGCGAGGCCGGCGTCGATGCGAATCCGCTGTACGCCAAGTTCGGTGTCACCGGGGAGTTCAGTAGCTTCAAGGTGTGGATGGAGGACTTGAACGAGGCGGCCGACGCGCCCTTGATCTGCGGCCGCGCGCGCTTCGGCGAGCGTATCGTATTGGTGGCGGCCGTCCGCGCGGGCTCGCTCGAGCTCGTCGGCAAGAACGGCATTCACGCCGAGGTCATCGAGGACTTCCGCGATCCGTACTTGGTAGTGCGAGACGCTGGGGGTACCTCGCGCCGCATTTCGATCGACGGGGGAGAATATGGAGCGACCATGTCGCTACCACTCGAGTGGGACCGGCCGCTCTTCGTCCAACTGGTCGCGACGGGGCCGAGCGGGCCGCGCCCGGTTGCGGAGCGTTGGGTGGGCAAGATGCCAGAAGGCGCACCGACACGGCGTGGGTCACAGTCCCCCGAAGCGTGGCTGATGCAACTTCGGCGCGCTTCCGGTGCGCGCACGCTCCGTTCCAACCGTCTGCTGAGTCAAGAGGCGACGAGTCACGCGCAAACCGTCTGCGACTCGGGGAAGTTCGGCCACGACCTGGATGAGGCCGGGGATCCCGAAGCTCGACTACTCGAGCGTGGCATCGAAGCGCGCGTCGTCGGTGAGGCCGTCGCGCGCGCCGCCACGATGCGCGACGCGCTCCACGCGATCGAGGATAGTCCGAGCCATCGCTTGACCGTCACCGACCCGAGATTCACCGACGCCGGTTACGGCAAGGCCAAGGACGACAAGGGGCGCACCTGTGCGGTCATCCTGTTGGCGTCGTGGCCCCGCAAGGTGCGCTGAGCTCAGGCAGCGACGGAGATGCGCGCCTTGGTTCCGTTGCGCGCCGACTGGTACGCGACCACCAGAACCTGCGCGAGCGCCATGCCGGCGACTATCGTTCCCACGACGCCCGCGAGGATAGCGGCGATGGTGGGCCCCTGGATGCTGACCCCGGCGCCATCGACCGGCCACACGTCGCTCCCTACGAGCAGGCCGATATGCACCGTGTAGAGGAGCAGCAACGCGACGCCCCAAACGTGGGCGCCGCCGCGGGTGCTGTTGTCCATGAATGCCATGAGCGAGAGTAGGGCGAGCAGGCCGAAGGTCACGTGCGTGGCGGCGGGCGCCCAAGATTGCCAATCGCCTTCGAGCCTGACGAGGCTTTCGTGGCCCCCAGACGCGAAGAACCATGCACTCAAGGCGAGAACACCGAGGGTCACCACCACCCGGGCCAGGCGCGCACCGCGATAGTACGCGCGAAAGAGCAAGCTCCCGCTGAGAAGGATCGTCGCACTGGCCAGGATGCTTCCTTCGGGGGCTCCACCTGTGCGCGTTTGCTGCCAGAGCGCGACGCCGGTGGCGATCGAACCGATCGCGAACAGGCCGATGGCGCGGCCCCGGTACGACATCGGCGTGAGGGCCAACACCGCCATCGTGATCAACAATGCCAGGGAGACAAACGTCAACGGATGTACGCCGCCCACGAGCAGCGCGCCCAACGCCCCCAAGGCCGCCAGCGCCACCGTCGTGCGGCGCAGTGCCTTTTCGCCTGGGCTCGACGGACGCATCTGTTCGCGTAGCAGGTCCGAGGCAAGGATCGGCGGCCCCGGCGGAATCGGCACATGCGGCAGGCTCGTGTCCCGCTCTGCCGTAGAGGGACGGGCTTCGTCCGTCTGCAGCTCCAGCACCGCAGCTGCCGCTCGACGCTCGCTCTCGGTGCCGTTCTTTTTCCGATGAAGTGGCAGGACCGGCGCCGGTTCGCTCTGTGGCTCCCGTTCGCGAATCGCGGTGCGGCTGAGGCCGGTGTCCGTAGGCTCCGTGAGCTCCGGGTCAGAGAGCGCAACGACCGCCACGGCGCGGGCCGAGGTCCCGGTGTTGCGCGGCGGCGCGAAGGTCTCGCGGATTCGATCGTGCGGAGTCCGCACGCCGCTCGGCTGCGACTCGCGTGCGATAGGCACCACGGGCTTCCCGCCGGGGACCGGCTCACCACATGTGCCGCAGAACGCATCCGTTCTGAGCACGCTACCGTCGCAACTATTGCACTTGGGCATCGGGTTCCGGCCTGTCCGGTCGCTCAGATCATACGCACGATGGACCCCGCACTTCAACCTGCGCGGTAGGGAAATGTATGCACATCGGCGGCTGCTGCCTCGGGTTGCGCCAACCACGACAATCGCGTGCAGGTCTATGACAGAAATGTCCTCCCGATGGGGTCGGTGGCGAACAAAGCGCTGGTTTTACGGCCCTGACAAGTTGGCACCGTGTTTGCAATGTACCCAGTCGCTTGCTTAAGACCCCTCGCCGCGCACTTTCCAGCTTGCCCGGCATCCGCGCGGCGATGGGTCGTCCTTTTACTCAGTCACGCAGGTTGCTACGCAGCCACTCACGAAGTTCCAGCATAGCTTACTTATCCTAGCTTTTTCACTGTAGCATCGATTCTTTCGTTGGAAATGGGTCACCGATTGGTGGCCCGTTTGCTTTTAAGCGGAAATTCAAAAAAAACGGCCCACCGAGAGAGGCAGGCCGTCCGTCATCGGTTGCAGGGGGCTTCAGCCGACGTCTTGCAGGGCATCCTTGGCCCAAAGCTTCCGTTTCTTGAGTTGCTGGAGCTCTAGCTCCTCACCAGGGGTGAGACTCAGACGGCCGTCGAGCGTATCGATACGCTCCGCAAGCTGAGCATGCTTGTTTTCGAGGTGCGACCTTTGTCGCTCCGCTGGGATGGTTCGGGCCTGGTGTTTGGACATGTCACCTCCGGGTTCGGACGGGGTTCACAAGCAAACCAAGCTAGTTCGGGGCACAGCGAGGTGCCCACTTCCGCATTCTAAGGATCTACGCTGTGATGATCAATCCCACTTTAGGCGGATTTACGGGTTGCCTTGTGTACCGACCTCCACCGTGAATACTGACCCCTTGGGAGCGTTCAACACGTTGATGACCTCGAGATTTGGGGCGATAAGTTTCGGTTTTTCACTGCTTGCGCTCGTCGGCAGCGGTGCCGCTCAGGAGAGCAAGCCGCTCGACCCGGCGGTGGTGCTCGGCTTGGTGCAATCGTTTTACGATCAAACTACAACGCTACAGGCCGAATTTGAGCAGACGCGCTACACCCGGCTATACGATCGCTACGACCGCGCCAAGGGGAAGGTCGTCTTCAAGAAGCCCGGGATGATGCGCTGGGACTATGCCCAACCCAACGGGCAGGTGTTCGTCAGCAATGGGAAGAAGCTCTTGATCTACCAGCCACCGGAGCCGGGCGAAAAGAGAGGGCAGCTCATCGAGCGCGCCGTAGACGAGGATCAGCTCCCGTCCGCGTTTTCCTTTCTCATTGGCAGCGGTAATCTCGCGAACGATTTTGAAGTCCGGATGCTCGAGCACGGCAACGAGAAATTCCAAGACGGCTATGTCCTGCAGCTCATTCCGCGAAGGCCGACTCCCAACTATGAGCAGCTCGTCTTCTACGTGCGCACGCTGAATCACGAGGGCAAGCGCGCCGGCATCGTCCAACGTGTTCTCATCATCGACGCGGCGGGCAATCGCAACCGATTCGACTTCGCCAAGATCAAGTTCAATCGAGATGTGCCCGACAAGCGCTTCAGCTACCGACCGCCGAAGGGGACCGACCGGGTCACGCCCTGACGGCCGCTTCGGCAGCACACCGAGCTCGAAGTTGGTGAATGGCGTCCGTGAGCGCCGCGCGGTCGTTCGGGGGAACGAGGAGCGTGCGCGCGTCACCGTGCAGATGGTCCGGGATCGCGCCGGCCTCCGTCGCGATGATCGGCAGCGCGCGCGCCTTGGCTTCGAAGAGCACGGTCGGGAGGCCGTCTAGTGGGCCTGAGGGTACTACGATGGCGTCGCATCCTCGCAGAAGCGCCTCTTTGCGCTCGGCGGCGACCCAGCCGTCGAAGGTTACGTTGATCTGAAGGCGTTGCGCGATGGCGCGGAGCCTGGCGCGCTCGGGGCCGTCTCCTGCGATACGGATGCTGATCGGCTCAGGCAGGGCGGCGACGGCGTGCAGAAGCTGGTCGACGCCTTTGACCGGCACGAGGCGCCCCAAGCAGAGCACCGTGAAGCCATCGATGCCGAGTCGGCGACGTAGCTCGGAGCGAGTCTCGGGCAGCGATTGCGGTGGCTCGATCGGCATGGGTCCGACGTGCCCGGTTACCGTGGCTGGAGGGAGGGCGGCCGTCTGAAAGAAACGCTGGCGCAGCGGATCGCTCAGAAACCACATCGAGGTGGCCCCATCCGCGATCTCACGCGCGAAGGCCCCGCCGCCGGGTGTATTGGAAAGCCAACGAACGTCGGTGGCGTGGCAGATGCAAAGATGCGCGCGCCCCTCCGCGGTCTTCGAGGCGACCCAGCCGCAGGGAACGCACCAGGAACTGATCAACGCATCACAGTCCGCAAGCCGGCGTGCCGAAGCACGGTAGAGCGCGGCCGCGAAGCTCGCGGCGCCCGCCCACCTCGCCGGCCGTAACCGCAGGTTGTCTGGCGCACCGCTACCGTAGAATGTTTGCTGCAGGGCACGGGGGCGCGCGTACGGCACCCAGTTCACCTCGATCCCAGGCCATTGCGGAACCGGGCGCGGGTGCCGGGGCTCTGGCGCCAATACCCGAACCGTATGACCGTGTTCGACGACCCTGCGCGCCAAGGTAAGGAGGAAGGAGCCCGCGCAGTCACCCTCGAAGCGCGGAAAGCCCGTCGTGAGTAGGCCGATCTTCATGGCCTGCGCGACTCACTCCACCGTGACGGTCTTGGCGAGGTTGCGCGGTTGATCGACGTCGGTGCCCTTGTGGTCGGCGACGCAGTACGCGTACAGCTGCAGCGGCACGACGGTGACGAAGGGACTGAGCGCCTCATGCGTGGCGGCGACCTCGACGAAACGATCACAAAGGGCCTGCCCCTTCGTATCGTTCGCGGTCGTTACGCCGATGATCTTGGCTTCGCGGGCTCGCGCTTCTTGCATGTTGCTAGACACGCGGTCGTAGTGCCGATCCTGGGGCATGACCACGATGACCGGCATGTGCGCGTCCAATAGCGCGATCGGTCCATGCTTCATTTCGCCCGCCGCGTAACCCTCCGCGTGCACGTAGGAGATCTCTTTCAGCTTGAGTGCGCCTTCGAGCGCCATCGGGAAGCTGAGGCCGCGGCCGAGGAAGAGCACATCTCGAGCGTCCGAAAAATCACGCACGATATCGGCGACGGCCAGGTGCGTGGCTCGCAGGCGCTCGCCGATCACATGCGGGATCCGCGCCAGCCCTTCGACGAGCTCGGTAGCCTGTGCGTCGTCGATGGTCCCTCGTCGCCGCCCGAGCCAGATGCTGAACATCAACAGGTTGGCGAGTTGCGTCATGAAGCACTTCGTGGAGGCGACGCCGATTTCGGGGCCTGCGTGTGTGTAGAAGCTCGCGTCCGCCATGCGCGGGATTGCGCTGCCATTGACGTTGGCGATCGAAAGGACCTTGGCGCCGCGTTCTTTCGCCGCCTTGGCCGCCATGAGCGTGTCGATGGTCTCCCCCGACTGACTCACCGCGATCACCAAATCCCCTTCGCCGACGACCGCGTCCCTGCCACGAAACTCGCTCGCGAGCTCGGTGATGGTCGGCACCTTGGCGAGCTCTTCCAGCCAGTAGCGGCCTGCGATGGTCGCGTGATGGCTCGTGCCGCAGGCGAGGAGAATCACCCGCTCGATGCGCTTGGCATCGTCGTCGCTCAGGCCGATTTCGGCCGAGAAGATGTCGGCGTTCTCACGGTCGAGCCTCCCGCGCAGGGTGTCTTCGAGCGCGCGCGGCTGCTCGAAGATCTCCTTCAGCATGAAGTGCTTGTATCCGTCTTTCTCCGCCATGACCGGCGACCAGGAGATCTTCCTCGAACGGCGGCTCACCGGAGTACCGTCGAGCGTGGTCAGGGTGAAACCCCCGGCTTCGAGGACGGCGATCTCCCCGTCTTCCAGGAACACCATCTCGTTGGTGTAGGGAAGCAGTGCCGGGATGTCGCTCGCGCAGTACGTCGCGCCCTGCGAGACGCCGATCACGAGCGGGGATGAGCTCTTGGCCACCACGATACGGCCCGGCTCTTGCTCGGACAGGACGGCGATCGCATACGCGCCCTGCACCTGAGCGAGCGAGCGGCGTATCGCTGTGAGCATGTCGTGTCCCGATTGCGTCTCGCGATGGATCAAGTGGGCGACGATTTCGGTGTCCGTGTCGCTGACGATCGGGAAGCCGCTCGCCTCGAGCTCGCTCCGCAGCTCCAAGTGGTTCTCGATGATGCCATTGTGCACGACCGCGATCGGACCGGCGACGTGGGGATGTGCGTTGACCTCCGAAGGGCGGCCGTGCGTGGCCCACCGGGTGTGCCCGATGCCAACCGTGCCCGCGAGGCTCTTGTTCGAGAGGGCGTTCTCGAGGTTGCGAAGCTTGCCGACCGCGCGGACGATCTCGATGCCGTCGTTCGAATGAACGGCGAGGCCGGCCGAATCGTAGCCCCGGTATTCCAGTCGCCGAAGCCCGTCGAGCAGGATCGGCGTCGCCTGGTCGTCACCGACGTGACCAACGATTCCGCACATGCTCTGACTCTAGTCGATAGGAGCGCGCGGCGCACCAGTGCCGCCAGCATTGGGCCGCTTGTCATCGAACTTGGCTTTGACCTCGCCGTCCGGGGAGACGACTGTCACCGGTCCGAACCGCTGAAGCGATTGAGCGAAATCCGCCGCCTGACCGACGATGACGACCAGCGGGTCGTCGGGCCGGATGTAGTTGCGCGCGACGTACTGGGCCTCGGACGCGCTGGTCTTGCGGATCGCCTGACGATATCGGTCCCAATAGTCGTCCGGCAGTCCGAAGGTGCGGAGCTCGACGACGAGCTCGGAGAGCTTGCCCGGCGTGTCGACCTTGAGCGGAAACGAATCGCTGAGGTAACGCTTGGCGTTGACCAGCTCTTGGGGCTCAGCCGGCTCCTGGTGGATACGTTGCAGGTGCTCGAAGAACGCGCCGATCGCCTCGGTCGTGACCTCGGTTCGGACCGAGGCGTAAGCGACGAACGGGCCGACATCCACGCGCTCACCGATCGAGCTGTAGGCGCCGTACGTGAGGCTCCTCTTCTCGCGGAGGTCCATGAACAGCCGGGACGCCGCCGAACCGCCCAATACTTGATTGGACACCATGAGGGGGATCCACTCGCGGTTGGCTCGCGCGATCGCCAGGTTGCCCATGTAGATGACCGACTGCACGGAGCCCGGTCGATCGACGACCACAATGTTGCGGTCGGTCGGGTGCGGCGGCTCCCTGTACGTGGGGACGGAGCGTTTGCCGGCTTTCCAGGCGCCCAGCGTCTTCTCTGCTGCCTCGGCGACGCGGTCCGGATCAACGTCGCCGGCGACGACGAGGAATGCATTCTTGCCGACGAAGTGTTCACGGTGCCAGCGCACCAGGTCCTGGCGGCGGACCCTCTTCACCGCCTGCGGCGTGGTGTCGACCGTGCCGTAGGGATGCTGGCCGTAGAGTTGGCGATAGAACGTACGCCGAGCGATGTACCGGGGCTCCCGCTCGGAAAGTGCCAGGCGATCGAGCTCGCGGCGCTTGAGCTTCTCGAGCTCCTTGTTGGTGAAGGTGGGGGCGCCGGCGACTTCGGCGAGGATCGCCATGACCACCTCGAAGTGTTCCGAGAGCGCCCGAACGCCGACGTAGGTATTTTCTTCATCGGAGCTAGCCCAGAGATCAGCGCCGAGGAATTCGATCTCCTCCGCGATCTCCGCGCTGGTGTGCTTCGTCGTCCCTTCCTTGAGCATCTGAGCGACGAGGCCGCTCAGGCCGGGAAGCTTTGCTGGATCCAACTCGCCACCACTCCGGATGACGAGCGTCGCGTAGACGACCGGAAGTTGATCGGCGACGACGGTGTTGAGTTGCAGGCCATTGTCGAGGTCCCCGACATGTACCGACGGCAGGGTCATGTCCTTGGCTTCGCTGGGCGCAGGCGGAGCCTCGCGCCCGGCTTGGGCCTCATGTTGCGCATCCTTGGCGGTCTCGGACTCGGCGCCCGCGCCTCCCTTGGAACCGCCGCATGCCACCAACAGCGACAACGCGAGTGCTCGAAGCCACATCTTCATTTCTCCTCCGAGGCCGGGTCGGTGCCGGGCATGACTTCGAGTACGGTGCGATTGGTCGCTTCAAAGTAGGTGCCGGCCACGCGTTTGATGTCCTCCATGGACACCGCGAGATAGTGATCGAGCTCTAGTTTCAGCAGGTTCGCATCCCCCCAATAGAGCTCGAACTCCGCGAGATGCTGCGAGCGCGCCATGTTCGACTGAAGCCCAAACACAAACGACGCCTGGATCCGGTTTTTGGCCTTTTGCAGCTCGCGCTCCGCCACGCCCTTCTTGGCGATCGAGTCGAGCTCCGCAAACACGATGGCCTGCGCTTCGCCTGGGGCGTGGCCGCTGGCCATGACCACCCATGCGGAGAACAGATCCGGCCCACGGCGATCATCGGTGCCGACGGCGACGTCCTGGCAGATCTCTTTGCGCTTCACGAGGGTCTGGTAGAGGCGGCTCGATTCGCCGTCGCCCAGCACCATCGCGAGTATCTCGAGCGCGTAGTGATCGGGCGTCCGGCTCGGCGGGATGTGATACCCGAGGTGAAACGCGGGGAGCGTGGCATTCGCGTCGTACATCGTCTCGGTACGTTCCGCGGTTTGTTCAGGTGGTGGAGGCTCGGAATATGCGGGCGTCTTTCGAGCCGGGATATCGCCGAAGTACTTCTCGACCAACTTCATGGCAGCATCGGTGTCGAAGTCACCGCTGATGCTCAACACGGCGTGGTTGGGCGCGTAGTGCGTGCCGAAGAACGCTTGGACGGCCTCGAGCGGCGCATCGATCAAGTCCTGCATGTCGCCGATGGTCGAATGGGCGTACGGCCAGTAGTCGCCGTAGGCGAGCTCGTTGATGCGAAGCATGCTCGGGATGTACGGTTGGTTGTCGATCCGCTGGCGCCGCTCTTCCATCACCGTCATGCGCTGGTTCTCGAAGTTCTCTTGGGTGATCGCGAGCGATCGCATGCGGTCCGCTTCGAGCCAGAGGCCGAGGGCGAGCTCGCTTGCTGGCAGCGTTTCGAAGTAGTTCGTACGATCGTTGCTCGTGGTGCCGTTGGCGCTGCCTCCCCGGTTGATGATCAGGCTGAAATGCTCGCCTTTGCCGACGTTGGCGGAGCCCTGGAACATCATATGCTCGAACAGATGCGCGAAGCCCGAGCGCCCCTTGACCTCGTTGCGCGATCCGACGTCGTAGTAGACCGAAACTGCGACCGTCGGGACGGTACGGTCTTGGTTGATGACGACGCGCAGGCCGTTGTCGAGGGTGGCACGGCTTACCTGCAAATTCGCCAGGGCCGCCGTGTCTGGCTCGGCAATCGCGTGCCCTCCGTCGAGAAGCGTTGCGGTGGCGATCAGCACCCCTAGTGCGGTACCCATGAAAATCCGGTTCATCTGACTCCCATCAACACGTGAAGCGGGCAAAAGCTTCCAGGTCGCTACCACATTCACCCCCGAGGGCAAAGCGGTTGACGGCCCTCGCGGTTTTGCGGACACTCATCGACCCGCATGACCGCCGCACTGCTATCGATTGGCACCGAGCTCACCCGTGGCGAGTTGGTGAACACCAACGCCGCGTGGCTGGGCGAAGAACTCACCAAGCTGGGCTTCGACGTCGTCGAGCACCTCACCGTGGACGACCAGCTCGATCGAATCGTGTCGGTCATCCGGAGGCTGGCCGAGTCGCATCGTGTCGTGATCGTGACAGGCGGGCTCGGACCGACGTCCGATGACCTCACAACGGAGGCGGCGGCGCAGGCCGCGGGGGTGGAGCTTCGACGTGACGACAGCATCGTCGAAGGGATTCGGGAGAAGTTCAAGCTGTTCGGGCGGGTGATGCCGGAATCGAACGCGAAGCAGGGCGACTTCCCGGAAGGGGCCGAGGTGTTGCCGAACCCCGTGGGTACGGCACCTGGTTTCGCGATGGCGCTGGGGCAGGCGCGCTTCTTTTTCGTTCCGGGCGTGCCACGCGAAATGAAGCACATCTTTCAGCAGTCGATCGTGCCGACCATCGCGGCACTCGCGGAGCCGCGAACCCATCAGGTGCACCTGCGCACGTTCGGGATGACCGAATCCGGCGTCGCCGAGGCGCTTAGCGATCTCGAAGAGGTCCACGAAGGGCTGACCCTCGGCTACCGCGCGGGTTTTCCGGAGATCGAAGTCAAGGTTCACGTGCGCGCGGATTCGGTGACCGAAGCCGAGCGACTTTCCCTTTCGATCGCCGACGAAGTGCGCTCGCGTCTCGGCGATGCGGTGTTCGGAGGACGCGATGACTCCTTCGCACAAGTCGTGGGTCAGGCCCTTCGGGACGCGGGCAAGACCGTT
>JAUXFZ010000431.1 GCA_030622585.1 Myxococcales bacterium | reverse complement strand
TCGATACCTTCACGTTGTCGTGGCCTGGGATGACGAAATACGACAGGCCCACGCCGTACGCGTGAAAGTTGCTCGGCGCGCTCAGGACCTCGCCCGGCACCCCCGGAGGCAAGCTGCCTTGAATCCTGGGCTTCGGCACGACGCTGTACTGTCCGAACACCTGGAGGTCTTTCAACACGAAGTAGCCGCCCCTGTGCGTCACGCCCCCTGAGATTTGCTCGCCCGCCTCGTTGGTCTCGGCTGCATCGGTCGTGTCTTGGCCCACCGAGGCCGAAAACAGGGCGCTCCAGCCATTGCCTCGCACCGAAACATCGACGGTGCCCACGGCGACCTTTGCAGGAAGGCTGCCTTGGGTCCTTCCACCATCCTGATAGTGCAGGGCGCCTCCAAGACGAATGCCAAACGGCGTGCCGCGGCGCGCGTTCAGCCGATTGAACCCGCCCAGGCCCGCTTCGCCCCAGGCGTATTGGGCGCGCAGGGTAATCGCATAGTCTGCGTTCGCAGGAGACCGAATCTCGGAGAAGCCTGTTCGAAGACCATCGGAGTAACCCGCGTTGATGGAAAAACGATACCGCAGGTAGGTGAACATCACGCCCTTGGAGCTTCCCGGTGTGTAAACATTGTCTACGATCGAATAGTCCAGAAAGAGTAAGTCGTCTGGGTTGATCAGTGACTCGGCGATGAGCTCGTTCATGAACAGGCCGGCGCGCAAGCGGAAGTACTTCCACTTCAAGTCGATGAACGCGCGCTGAAACTCGATAGTGCCACCCGTAACGACACCGATGCGCATGACCAATGCAACGAACTCGGTGAGTCCGATGCCCAGCGTGAAACGAGCACGAGGCACATCGAACCCTTGGGTGACGTTCTTGTCGAGCTCCATCGTCAGCGGGTCGGTCGGCGGCTTCGTTCGATAGTTGAGCGTGTACCGAGCTTGAACGAGGCCGCTCAAGGCGAGGTAGAACCAGTCGTCGACGCTGAGCAGAAAGCCGTTGTCATAGACGACCTTGACGTTCGGGCCTTCGTCCTTTTCTGGCGCAGGTTCTTCCGCCGGCTCCACGAGCGGCTTCTCGGTATCCGATGGCTCCACCCCGGGATGCTCTTCCGCCGGCTTCGTGTCGCGGGGACCGTGCAGCGTTGGATCCTCCACGGGGCCCGCCCCCGTAGGCCGTTCCGGAGCCTCCGGGTCGGCTTCGGGCTCGCTCCCGGGCTCCTCGGGCTCTACAACCTCGAGGTCCTCGTCTCTGCGCGGCTCGAGGGTCGGATCTTCGAAGGGGAGGGCGCCCGCGGTAGGAGGTTCCCGGTCGGGCTTCTCGTCCTCTTCCGGCGCTGGCTCCTCAACACCGGCGTCCTGCGCCCATGCAGGTACCGAGAATCCAAGCACAAGGGCCACGAGCCATGTGAATATCACGCGCACTTTCACCGCTCACTCCCTGGTCTTCAGTACTGCGATGAGGTCGAGCCGGTCGAGCTTCCTGCGCACCAGCAGGGCGCTCGCGACGCCCGACGCCAAGACGACCATGACCGAGAACGCGTAGGTCTTGGTCGAAATCATGAACGGCATCCGGAAAAGCTCGGGGTCTCCCCATTCCGCGATCATCGCCTTGGCGCCAAGCGTCCCGAGCAGCAGGCCAAGCGGAATGGCAAGCGCGATCTGTACGGCTTGCTCGCCAAGCAAGATGCCCGAGATTTCGCCGCGAGTGAATCCGAGCACGCGCAGCGTGGCCAGGTCCCGACCGCGCATGGACACGCTCACACGGGCGTTGTTGTAAACAATCGAGATGGCGATGGCGGTGGCGAACCACGTCATGATGAACGTCATCACGTTCATCGTCTCGTCGGTCTGCTTCTCGAAACTCGTGATGGCGTCGCGCTTTCGCGACACCGCTTGGATAGCCGGGATGTCGTTCAGTCGAGACTGAACCTCGCCCTCCATGGACCCGTCGATCCGGAGCAAGGCGGATGAGAACCTAGGTGACTCCCGCAGCAGTCGATGGAGATTGGGCTTCGCGAGGTACCCCTGCAGGCCGAAGCCCTCCTCGATGAGCCCGGCAACGCTAAGCTCCCGCGTGCCTCGGTCGCCCTCCTTGAGCTCGATTTCGATGATGTCTCCAGCCTTCACGCCCAGGATTTCTCCGAGAACGCTCGTCAACAGCACTCCTTCGTCGGGGATAGGCACGTGCTCGAAGTCGAGGTTGAAGAGCTGACGAAGCTGCGCGCCTTGGGGGATGCCCACCAGTACGGTGTCGCGCCATCGATGCCCCGACCGCATCCGAACCGCCGTGGTGCGAATCCCCTCTACCTCTTCGATGCCTGGAACGTGTGCAAGGTATCCGAGGCCCCGCTCCGGCATCGCGGTTAGGAAGCTCACGGTCAGGTCTTCGCGTTGCTGACGTTCGAACTGAACCTGCATCATGGGACCATACGCGTCGTATCCAAATCGCCCGAGGATCACGATCGACAGCGCGAGCGCGATCCCGAGCGATGAAAGCGCAGTGCGCCCTGGGCGCCGCCACACCTCTCGAAACACCATCAGGGTGGGTTGACTGAAGCGCTTGGTGAGTCCCCATCGCTCGACCGACGCGGTCTTGTACGTGGCCGGCGCCGGCGGCCGCATGGCCTCGGCCGGAGGGAGGAGCACAGCCGCACGGACTGCCAGCGAAGCCCCCGCGGCGCCAGCAATGAGGCTGAACAAAATCGCGTTCGCGCTGACGGTCAGATCCACGCGTTGCGGCATCTCGGGAAGTCGAAAGAACTCCGCGTACATCGCCAGCATGCCCTTGCCCAACCAGACCCCTAAACCGAGCCCGATCAGCGCCCCAACACCGACGATGATCGCGACCATCTCGAAATAATGCAGGGCAATGCTGGTGTTCCGGTAGCCCATGGCCTTCAGCACCGCGATCTGCGGACGCTGCAGCGTGACCAACCGGCTGAACACGACGTTGAGCAGGAATGCGGCGACGCCGAGGAAGACCCCCGGAAGGAAGATGACGAGTGTTTCGATACCCTGAATCTCGCTCGTGAGGATCGAGTGAGAGAGCTGACGCTCTCGAGGCTGCGCACCGAGCCCGCCGTAGGGTTTCAGCACACGATCGATCGCGCTCAGCACCGCGTCCTTGCTGGCTCCCGGCTCGAGCTTCACCGCCAGGTCGTTGAAGGCCCCCTCCATTTGGTAGGCGGCGGCGATCGCGTCCTCGAGCATCCATAGAGGGGTGAAACGCGCGTCGTCCGGCATCAGAAGGCCCGTGTCGACGGCGAACACGTACTCGGGAGACAGCGCGTGGCCGACGATCAGCAGCTCGCGGAGCTTGCCGTTGATTACTGCTGAGAGATGATCGCCCGGTTCGAGTCCGTGTGCGTCTGCAAACGGCTCGTTGATCAGGACTTCGTCGTACCGGCCCGGCTGCAGGTTGCGCCCGGCGCGAAGGACCAGGCCATTGAGGGGCGCCTTGCCGGCGGGAGGTATGGAGATGAGGTCACCCC
>JAUXFZ010000329.1 GCA_030622585.1 Myxococcales bacterium | reverse complement strand
GTCTGGCCTCCTCGGGCGGGGCGAACTACTTGCCTTGTCCGAGTCGCTTGATAAGGTGCCCGACCCGATTAGATAACAATCCTTTTGGAGGGGTATATGCATAAAGCAAGCTGGGTACTTTTGTTGGCTGTCAGCCTGATGCTGTCAGCAGGTTGTAAAAAAGACGAGCTGAGGGCCAAGGACGCCCGCATCGCAGAGCTCGAGAATCAAGGCCAAGCCACGGGCACGTCGCTGGAGCAGTGCAAGAAGGACAAGGCCAATCTCAACAAGCTCGTGAAGGGCTACACCGGCGAGATCAATGCCATGGAAGCTGCGCTCGCTGAGGCTGCCGCCCGTGAAGCACGCGCCGCCAAGCGCCTCTCCGAGTACAACTCGATGCTCAAGCAGCTCAAGTCGATGATCGACTCCGGCAAGCTTACGGTCCGTATCGTGCGGAACAAGATGGTCATCGAGCTCCCGGAAGCCGTTCTTTTCCCGAGCGGAAGCGCCAAGCTCAAGAAGGACGGCGTCCGCGTTCTCGCAGAGCTCGGTCCGGTCCTCGCGAGCATCCAGGGCCGCGAGTTCCAGGTGGGCGGTCACACCGACAACAAGCCCATCAAGACCAAGCGCTTCCCGTCTAACTGGGAGCTTTCCGGCGCACGTGCGATCGACGTCACCGAGCTGCTGATCGAGTACGGCGTTCCCGGCAACCGCATCTCGTCCGCCGCCTACGCCGACACCCAGCCGAGCGAGTCGAACGAGACCAAGGAAGGGCGTGCAAAGAACCGTCGCATCGAGATCGCTCTGCAGCCGAACCTCGACGAGCTTCCTGACCTCTCCAGCTTCGACGACGAAGACTAAGACCAAGTCCCGAACACCCTTTTCGAAGGGTTAAGAAACAGCCGACGTGCCAGCGTGCTTCAAGCACCTGGCACGTTTGCAATTGTACTTTGTGGCTTGATTCACACGGACTGCGAATACCGTGTATTTTATCGTAATTGCGACCTCAAACGGTTGGCGCGAAACGCTCCGTATGGAACAACTGTTCGTCATGATCTTCAAGAATATCCTCTATATCGCAGGCACCCTGAGCGCCTTCGCATTGGCCGCCGGCTGCTCCAGCGACACCACGGTCGGCTCCAGCCAGGGCGCCCTCACCCCTACCTGCATCGACGATGCCGGTGATCTCGCTCCCGAAGACTGGCTATGCCCGGATGCCTTCACGGTCGAATGTGAAGACGGCGTCGGCGACCCAGAGACCATCTACGTCGAGCCCGCAGACGAGCTGGCGGAAGCCACTTGCGACAACATCGATCTCAGCGTCAGTGACGAAGGCCCGTTCCCCCTCGGCACTCACCAGGTAATCGTGACCGCTGAAGCGTCCGATGAGGGCGAAGAGCCCACCATCGTCGAGTGCGAAGCCGAGCTCACCGTCGAAGACACGGAGCCGCCCGAGGCCAACGACGAGCCGACCGAACTCTGGCCCCCAAATCACAAGTTCCACACCATTACGGGTGCAGACTGTGTCACGGACGCGTGCGACGACGATGTGCAGGTCACGTTCCTTTCGGCCTCGAGCGATGAACCGGTCAACGACAAGGGCGACGGCAACACAGAGCCCGATATCATCCTCAGCTGCGACAGCGTCGAGCTGCGCGCCGAGCGGCAAGGCGGTTCGGACGGCCGCGTGTACACCTTGGAATACCGCGCCGTCGACGACGAAGGCAACGAAACCTCCGGCACGTGTACCGTCGTCGTCCCCCACGACCAAAGCGGCGACGAGGCGATCGCACAGGAGCCGGCCTACACGCTCGACCAGGAGAACGACTGTGACGACGGCGCAGGCGGAGCTGGTGGCGAAGGCGGCATGGGCGGTATGGGCGGCGAAGGCGGAATGGGCGGCATCGAAGTCCCCTAATAGGCTCCCACGCGGCCGTGCGTATCCTCCTGTCCTCCTCGTGTTCTCCTCCTGGCCCTACGGGCGAAAGCTTGCTACTCGGCAGGGCTTGGAGGATGCGCATGGACAACTTAACCTTGAACTGGGTCTCCCTTGCGCTGCTTGGCAGTGCCCTACTTTTCGCTGGCTGCGGTGACAGCACGGCGAGTGGCACGGGCGGTAGCGCGGGAGCAGGTGGTGGCGCCGGCATGGGCGGCGAAGGCGGAATGGGCGGAACGCCAGGCCCAACCGTATCGGTGAGCGGCATCGCGTGGGGCTTCACGCTGCCCGGCCAAGGCGGCTACGACCTCATCGCAAACGCGACGATCTCCGTCCTCGAGATGCCAGAGCTCAGCACCACCAGCGACGCCGGCGGCGAGTTCACTATCGAAGGTATCCCCGTCGGCTCGCAGGCCACCTTCGTCCTCGAGCACAGCCGGTACCCTCTCACCTACACAAAGACGCACGCGATCCCCGAGACCGATATCGACAACCTGACCTTCCAGGTCCCCAACCACGGCCTCTTTGCGGTAATCGAGCTTCAGCTCGGGATCATGACCGACCCCGGCAAGTGTCAGATGGTCAGCACCTTCACGCGAGTCGGCCGGACGATTGGCGATTCGGGTCACCACGGGCAGGCAGGCGCCACCCTCCGCATCGATGCCCCCGCGGACACCTCGATTGAGGAGGGGCCGATCTACTTCGGGGACAACGTGGTCCCCGACCGCACCCGCATCTATGCGTCGCTCGACGGCGGCGTCCTCATCGTCAACGCAGACCCGGGCGACTACACCTTGAGCGCCGCGTGCGTGGACGACCCTGATGACATGGCCGCCTTCGTCGCCGACTACCCACCCGCGGAGTACCCCGATGAGGATCTCCGCTGCCAGACCGAAGACGTGCAGTTCGAATCGGTCCTGATGAAGTGTCGGGCCGGGGTGTTCCTCAACGCCTCGCCGTCGTACGGCCTTCAAGCTCTGCCAGCAGAGTGAGCTACGGACCGGTCCCCTTGGCCGCGGCTTGAACGTCGGCCAGCAGGCTCTTGCTGTAGATGCGTCCGATCAAGCGCTCCCGCGTCTCCTTGGCCGCGCTATCCCACTCCGCGCGGTAGGGGCTGGTGTCCACCAGCTCGATGCCGCGGTCGATCAAAATACGGTAGGCTTTCGCGTCGTCGCGCCGGACGACTTTGTCGAGCGCCTGCGCAGCGCGTCGGGCAGTGTCCTTCAGGACCTTCTGGTCTCCCGGCGAGAGCTGGTCGAACTTCTCTTTCTTCACCACCGACGCGCCGAGGATAATTCCAAAGCTGTCCTTCGACATGTACTTGAGCTTCGTGAACCACTGCATCGCCACCGCGGCGAGCGGCGAGACCGGGACGACGTCGACCATCCTGGTCTGCAGGCCCGGATACACTTCCGGCACGCCGAGGCGTACCGCGTTCGCGCCAACGACCTTCAAGAACTCAGAGAAAATCGGATCGTCTTTCCATGCCCACGGCCGGCTGGTCTTCAGGTCCGCCGGCCTGAAAATCGGCTTCGTCGACATGATGCGCCCCTTGCCCGCGTCGGACCAATTCAACAGCACGAACCCCGCGTCCTCGAACATCTTCGCGAAACGCTCGTTCATCGCCGCTCGCACGCGATCCAGTTGCTCGTAGGTCTCGATCACACCGGGTGCCGCCAGCACCAACACCGGACGCACGATGATCCCCAGCCCGATCGTGGTGAGGCCCGCCGCGTCCATTTGCCCCGCGCGCATCTTACGAATGAAATCCCGCTCGTCGCCCTGGCTGCCACCCGAGTAGTACCGGAACTCGACACGTCCCTCGGTCTCTTTGCTGAGGCTTCGGCTCCAGGCGTTGAGGATCTTGCCAAACGATGAGCCCCCGGGGGCAATCGTGGCGTACCGGATGACGGTCTTGGCTTCCGCCTCTGCGTGCGGCGCGCGGGCACCGCTCACGAGCAGACAGGCGCCCGCCAATACAAACACGACCCACGAAGTCTTTAGTGCTTCAACCACGTCCTACCCCAATAGTTCGTCGCGCAACCGCGCAAGCCCCTCAGCCGAGCACCCTAGCCCGCCGGTCAAGAACGCCTCGACGCTCCCGTGCCGTTCGATGATCTCCGTGTGCGCGGCCTGTAGACTCTGCTCTTTCACGTACAACAGCCCTTCGACGCGTGAAAATGCGATTTCTTCACCATCGCCGCCCTCCTGGCTCGAAGCAAAGCTGCGAATCATCTCGAGCATTTTGTCGTTCTCTTCCTTCCGAAAATGATTCGAAAGGAGGTAATCCTCGACGACGGTTCCCCAAGGGACCCCGAGCGCCGACAACACCATCGCTGCGCCGAACCCAGCCCG
>JAUXFZ010000128.1 GCA_030622585.1 Myxococcales bacterium | reverse complement strand
TGTGGTGATCATCCTGACCTCGAACGTCGGGTCACATCACATCATGGCACTCGATGACGAGGAATCGATGCGCAAGGCCGTCATGGAAGATCTGCGCGACGCATTCCGTCCCGAGTTCCTCAACCGTCTCGACGAGACGATCATCTTTCATCGACTCGACCGCGCGCAGCTGCGGAGCATCGTCGACGTGCAGCTCGCGATCTTCGGGAGGCGGCTCGCCGAGCGCGACCTGCGGCTCGAGATCACAGACGACGCGAAGGATTTCCTCGCGAACGTTGGCTACGATCCGGCATACGGCGCCCGGCCGCTCAAGCGCGCGATTCAGCGCCATCTCGAGAACGGTTTGGCCGAAGACATTCTCGCGGGCCGCTTCTCGGCGGGCGACACCATTCGTGTCGAGGCCGGCGACGGAAAGCTCGTGTTTGAAGGCGCCGACTCGGTCAGCGAGGACGAAAGCCCCATTACCGCCTGATAACGCAATGGTTACCACGCTTTAGGGGGGCTCGCCCCAGAAAATCCAGCCCTCCTTGCGCAGCTGTGTACACTGTGTAAGCCTCCGGCGCTCGTAAGAGGAGCAGAAGCGTTCATGATTGAGACCGTACAATGCAGGCCTATCGAAGTTCACGTCGGTGAACGTGGACTCGAGCGCGCGGTCAAGCACCTCAAGCGCAAGATGGCGACTGAGGGCATTCTTCGTGAGCTCAAGCGTCGGCGTCACTACATGAAGCCCTCGATCAAGAAGCGGAAGAAGTCTGCCGAAGCCGCGCGCCGGCGTCGCAAGCGTGTTCGCCAGATCAGCGAACGCCCGTTCTAGGACAGAGCCTTCTCTCAGACAAAGCCTTCGGGGTTACTCCGGAGGCTTTTCGGTTTCTGGCTCGAAACGCAAACCTGGACCCCAGGCCGGGCGTTGGCCTGTGCGTGTTTCGAGGAAGCGGGCGAGCCGGTGGAAGTCGCTTCCGGTTTCGATGTAGCGCACGTCGGTCTGCAAGGTCTGCGGATTGATCAGCTTCGAAAATTTAACGTACTGCAGGTCGAGTTGGCCGCTGACGCTAACCATGTGGCCATCCAGCTCCTCCTCGACGAGCGCGCGAAACGCTCCGATGCCAAGCTGGCTCGCAAGCATCACGTCGAACGCATGAGGCGGAGCGCAGCGTGATTCGTAACCAAGCTGAATGTGCCGGACCTTCTTGCGCCGGCCGGTGCGCTCCTCGTATCGTGTTTGCACGCGGTCGGAAACCATCTTGGCGAGGTCGAACGTGCTCAGGCGAATGTGCCCATGCTCGTCCCGAGGCATCCCGAGCAGAGCGTTCTCAGGCAGCAACTCGGAGAGGCCTTCGGCGAGAACGACCGTGCCGTAGTATTGATCGCGCTTCTCCCGCTCGAGCATGACGTCGACGATACGATCGACGAGCGCCGTAACCGAAAGGCGCCGCTGCGTGGTTTCTACCCCCGTAACCGGATCGATACATTGCTCGTCGACCGCGAGATCGCCGTATACGTCTTCAGGAGAGAGCACCATGTTGGCTTCGCCGGCGATCGCCACACCGTACGACAACCAACCCGCCTTGCGGCCCATCGTCTCGACGATGAAGTAGCCGCTGGTGGCGATGCAATCCGCGCGCAGATTCAACAGCTCCTTCGCCATCACGTCGACCGCCGTGAAGAACCCGAACGTGAAGTCGATACCGCGGTAATCGTTGTCGATGGTCTTGGGCAAATGCACGACACGAACTCGGTTTTCCTGCGAGACGTGGTGGTTCTGATACTCGTAGAGGAAGTTCGCCGTCTTGAGGGTGTCGTCGCCACCGATCGAGATGAGCGCATCGACATCGAGGTCTCGAAGAGCGTGGTGAATCCTGCAAAGCCGCTCGGTTTTCTCGGGATCGAGTAGGTCCGAGGGGCTCTCGATAGGGGCGCCGGGGTTGACCCGTGCCGTTCCGATGATGACGCCGCGGCTGTTGCGAAGCCCGCGAATGTCGTCGGGCGTGAGCAAGCGATAGTGCTCGGACTCCAGCATGGGGTGAGCAACGGGATCGTACTCTTGGAGGTTGGTGTACCCGTGGAAGATACCGAGCACTTCGGCGCCGGCCTCCAAGAACGAAATCGCCGCGGCGGAGATCACTGCGTTGGCTGCCGGCGCAGGGCCACCGGAGAAAACGATCGCGACTCGTTTCATCCTGTTCACCACGCCGAACTGTAAGCCGCAGAGCGGCGGATTGCCATTCTTTGCGGCAGGCGCTCTACTCGGGCCACCGGTATGGCGATCGACGCGCAGAGCTTGGGCTACGAAACCTCTCCCATCGAGTTCGACTATACGTGGCGCGACACCGTGGTGTACGCGCTCGGGGTCGGGGCCTCCGCAGACGCCGAGCTCGACTATCTCTACGAAGGACGTGGCCCGAAGGTCCTGCCGACGTTTTCCACGATCCCGACGTTCGCCGCGTTCGACGCGCTCGTCGATCGGGTCGGCTGCGACCGACAGGGAATGGTCCACCACAGCCAGCACATAGATCTCTTCAAGCCGCTCCGTCCGAACGCGCAGCTGCAGGTCACGGGCAAGGTGACGGGGCTCTACGATTTGAAACGCTTCGCCATGTCGGTGTTTTCGATCGACGCCCGCGACGAGGACGGCGACCTCATCATCCGAGGAGAAGTAACGCTGTTGTTGCGCAACGACGGAGGCTTTGGTGGCGAGCGACCCCCCAAGACCGAGCGCGTGAACCCGCCGGGCCGTGAGCCGGACTTCGAGATCCGCGACCAGGTCGGACCCACGCAGGCGCTCCTCTACCGACTGAGCGGCGACTACAACCCCCTCCATGCCGATCCCGACTTTGCGGCGCGGGTGGGTTTCGACCGACCGATCTTGCACGGCTTGTGTACCTACGGATACGCAGGTCGAGCGGTCGTGCAGGGGGCGTGTGGCGGAGATCCCGACAAGCTCGCAACGCTCCGGGGACAGTTCAGCAACCCGGTTTTCCCCGGCGACACGCTCATCATTCGCGGCTGGAACGAAGGGGAGCGCTTGATTCTGGGCGTCACGACGGAACAGCAGCCCGAGAAGCCGTGCTTGAGCAACGCCTACGCGCTGCTGCGCTGAGCTAACGGGAGGCGCTTTTCTTCTTGCCCGACTACTGATCCACACACAGGGTTCTCGGGTGACGCTTCCCTGCCTGCCCTCACGCTTCGTGCTCTTCCTCGCCTGGTTGGCGACAGCGGGGGCCGCGACGAGTGGTTGCACGGGGACCGCACCGGCGGCGACCGAGGCTCCCCCGCCGCCGGTTCACGCCGCGACGATCGAGCCGGAGGCCGTCACGCCGATCTCGTCGGCCACGGCCGAGATCCTCGCAAATCGGCAGTCGAACATGCGCTCCGAGACGGCAGGGAGGGTCGTCGACGTGTTGGTCGAAGCGGGCGACCGCGCCAAAGAAGGAGACGTGCTGGTGCGCCTCGACGTGGGGCGCCCGGCGTCCGCAGCGCAGGCCGCCAACGCGGCGGTTGCCCAAAGCGAGGCACGACTGCATCAGGCCGTGCGCGAACAAGCACGAACCACGAGGCTCGTGCAGACAGGTGGTCTTCCTGAGCAGCGCTTGGACGACGCCGTAGACGCAGTGCGCCTCGCGTCGGCTGCCCGTGACGCGGCACGTGCAGAAGCCCGGCTCGCCCGACGCGGTCTCACCGACGCGATCGTTCGCGCTCCGTTTGACGGAACCGTCGTCGAACGGTCGGTCGAGATTGGAGAATATCTCGCTCCTGGGAGCCCGCTGCTCATCTTGGCGGATACGAGCCTGCTCAAAGCCCGCGTCTTGCTCGACCCGCGCGAGGCGATCGACGTCGCGGTGGGCTCCGCGGCGCTGATCTCGGTGTACGCGCGACCGGGCGAGATGTTTAGCGGCAGGGTCGTTCGCGTGGGGGAGGTCATCGACCCGCGCACTCGGCGCCTTCCGGTCGAGGTCGAGATCGACGACGACGACGGGCGACTGCGTCCGGGCTTGGTCGCTAGGTTCTCGGTCGAAACCGGCGAACCGAGGATGGCGATGCGGGTACCTCTCGGAGGGGTCTTCGAGCGCTTTGGCCGTCAGCACGTGTATGTGGTCTCGGACGGAATCGCGCACCGGCGCTCGATCGTGCTCGGCCTCGTGGGCGCCGGCTTTGCGGAAGTGACCGAAGGCATCGAGCCCGGCGAGACGGTCGTGATCAAGGGTGTGACCCGGGTCGTGGATGGGTCGAAAGTCCGAGTGGTGCCGGTCGAGACAGCCTCCACATCATCGACGGAACACGCCGGCGAGCCATGAGCATCCCCGCCTTCGCAGTCCGACAACCCGTGCTCGTCAATCTCGTGGCGATCTCCGCGGTTCTGATCGGTGCGTTGGTGATGGGAAGGATGCACCGGGAGTCGCTGCCAACGATGCCCACCGGATGGGGCAACATCACCACGGTCTACGTGGGCGCATCGCCCGAGGAAATCGAGCAGCTCGTCACGATCCCAATCGAGAACGCGGTCGGTGATGTCGACGAGGTCGAAGAGATCTGGGCCGTGTCCAAAGAAGGCGTGTCCTACGTGAGCTTCCACTTCGACGCCGACGTCGAAGACATCACGAGTGCGATGATGGAGGTCTCGAACGAGATCAATCGGATCGATGACCTGCCGATCGAGGCAGAGCGCCCGGTCGTGCGCGAAGTGAAGGTCGACTTCCCGACGATCGCGGTCGCGATCCGCGGCGAGGTCCCCGAAGTCGTTCTGCGTCAGGTCGGCAAGGACATGGCGGACCGGGTCGAGCGGCTGCCGGGGGTGTCGGGCGCGTGGCGCAACGGCATACGAGACCGGGAGTTTCGCGTCGATGTCGATCCGGACCGCCTCGCCGCCTATCGGCTGTCCCTCACGACAGTCACCGAAGCGCTGCGATCTCGAGCGGCCAACGTCCCGGCGGGGACCACCAAGGGACCAGGCGATGCGCGGCTAGTCCGTGGGATGACGCGGGTCAACGATGTCGAAGAGCTGTCCAATGTCGTCATCCGGCCCGACGCCCAAGGTGGCTCAGTACGGGTCGGTGACATCGCAGAGGTGAAGGATACGTTCGCGCCCGGGAAGTTCAGCGGACGGGTAAACGGGGAACCGGCGATCGTGCTCACCGTTCGAAAGGAAGAGCAAGCGGACAGCGTGCGCATCAGCGAGGACGTGCGCGCATTGGTCGATCGCGTGCGACCTACCCTTCCGCCAGGGGTGACGATCGATTTGTTTGGCGATGCTGCTGCCGAGGTCGAGCACTCGTTGGGCACTCTCTACGCAAACGCTGCGGTCGGGCTCCTATTGGTGTTGCTCCTTCTCTGGGTCGCGATCGGCGCGCGGAACGCCACGATGGCGGCGCTTGGGCTTCCGGTCGCCCTGGCGGGCGCGATCATCGCAATGCACATGATGGGCATCACGATCAACATGATGTCCCTGTTGGCGTTGATCCTGTGCCTGGGCGTCGTAGTCGATGACGCCATCATCATCATCGAAAACATCTTCCGCCATATGGAGGAGGGAATGCCGCGGCGAAAGGCGGCGGTGGTCGGTACACAAGAGGTCTTCTGGCCGGTCGTGGCATCGACGCTGACCAGCTGGGCGGCGTTCTTGCCTCTGCTCCTGATGGAAGGCGTACTCGGAGATTTTTTCGCGATCATTCCCAAGGTAGTGGTTGCGTCGCTCGCCGCGTCGCTGGTCGAGGCGATGTTCATTCTGCCCAGCCACATGGCGGATTTTGGAAAGCTCGCGCATCTCAAGAACGACGAATCCGGGCCCCCTAAAACACGCCTGCAGCGAACGAGCACGCGGGTCGTAGACACCTACGAACGCGTCCTTCGCTGGTCTCTTCGACACCGTGCGACGGTGGTTTTTAGTGCGTATGGCCTGTGTTTCTTGATGGTCGCCGCCGCCTTCACGGTCAAGGACGTGATCCTCTTCACCGAAGGCGACCCAGACATGTTCGACGTACGCGTCCGCATGCCGACCGATGCTTCCAAAGAGGAAACCGAAGCGCTGTTGACCGTGCTCGAAGCACGTATCCTCGATCTCGACAATCCCGACGTCGAAGCGACACTTGCTGTGCGCGGCATGGCCAGGACCGACATGGGAACGAGCTCCGGCGACCACATGGGCATGGTCACCGTGTTCGTCGTGCCGGCCACCGAGCGTAGCAGCGTGCACGGCGGCCGGGATTTGGTCACGCAGGTGAGCGGGCTGTTCGACGACGTGGTGGGCCCGGCGCGGCTCGAGGTCGTCGAAGTAAGGCCCGGTCCCCCGCGCGGCGCGCCCGTAGCCGTGCGCATACGCGGCGAGGACTACGAGCGCCTCGTCGAGCTCGCAGAGCAAGTGCTGGCAGAGGTTCGCGTCATCAAAGGAACGCGGAACTCGAGCCACGACTACGAGCTTGGGAAGCAGGAGCTGCAGATCAAGGTCGATGAGGAACGGGCAGCGCTTCATGGGCTCACCCCCGAGATGGTCAGCCGGTGGCTACGAAGCGCGTTCGGGGCGACTCCCACGGCAACCCTGCGTGAAGGCGATGACGAGATCGACATCGTCGTGCAACTGCAAGAGGAGGTGCAACAGGACCCAGCTCGCATCGCGTCCTTGCAGTTAATCGCGCCTAATGGCGACGAGGTAGCGATCCGAGAAATCGCAGATGTGTCGCACGGGCGTGGCCCGGGCGTGATCCGCCGCTACCAACAGAAACGAGTCGTGAGCGTCCTTTCAGGCATTGACGAAGAGGTCACCAACAGCGGAGAGGTGAACTCGACGCTCCAAGAACGGCTCGAACCGCTCGAATCCGCAAACCCCGACATCCGCTTTGAATACGGCGGCCAGTTCGAGGAGACCGAAGAATCCGTTCAGTCGCTGCTCCAGGCATTCGTCGTCGCCATGCTGCTGATCTACACGATCCTAGCGACGCAATTCCG
>JAUXFZ010000441.1 GCA_030622585.1 Myxococcales bacterium | reverse complement strand
TCCGCTTGGGAGGCGCACGAGGACGAGCAGAGACGGGCTTGGCTCGCGCTCACCTACACCGAGCGCCTCGCTTGGCTCGAGGACGCCAAGCGATTCGCCGAGCAGGCGAGCCGGGCCAAGGTGAGACGTGCCGCCAGCGCTCATCTCGGCTCAACCTCTTCTCGGTAGCCTCACGCTAAATGGGGTGTCCCCCAAATGGGGGGAGGCCTAGAACGCCGCGCAGCGTGAGTTTCAGGCCGGCAACTACTCGGACCCCGGGGGCTTCATTCAAAAGGAGAGCTCCCATGCGAACCGTTCACCTGACCCGAGCCTCAGTCATCGCTGTCGTGTTGATCGCGGCCGGCTGCGCCGATGAGGTTTCTTACGCCGGCTTCCCTGCGAACTACATAATCGAAGAGAACACCTGCCGCGTCGGCCCCGGTTGGCCTCCCGGCTTCCGAGTCGCCATCGTGAGTACCCCTGAGGACAGGTATGGTTGCGACGAGATCCATCTCAACACCCTCTACGAGGGCGATCCCGAGTGGAGATTCTCCGACGTGGGCATAGGGTGTCTGTGGTCCGAAGAACAGGCATCCGAAGCTGACCTCCATTCCTTTATCGCGAACGGCGACATCGACGACGATGGGTACTGGTTCGATTGCCAGGGAGATCTCCGCCCCGACGGTATCAGCCTCACATGCCAACCCGAACTCCGTAAGGGCAGCTGGGATTTCGAGCCTGTAGGTCCGATTTGCACTGTCGAGCTCAGGCGGGGTTCGTGGGATGGTTCAGTGGATTAGCCCTTGGCCTTCCCGTCGCCTTCTCCGTCCGTCCAGTGGACGCTCCACGCGCATTGTCGCGCCCTAATGAGGTGTCCACCAGATGGGGGGAGGCTCACAGTCGTGCAGCCCCTGGGGCTCCTCGCCGCAAGGGGTCTTGCCCGGGCCTACACCGCGCGGAGGAAGCCGCGAGGCGCCAGAATGTTCCGCCGCCGCAAGGCCTCGGGAGCTTGCTCAGTCAGTAGGTTGCGCAGCCGCTCGCCGGTGGCCGGCAGAAGATCGACCATGCTAGGCATCGCACCCCAACGACTGGTCCACGTAGGAGCTTCAACACCCTCGTAGCTGGCCAACAGCTCCGCGAGGGCGGCCGCCATAATGGCGATGCGATCATCCAGCGCAGCATTGGGTTCTATCAACGACGAAAGGCTGCCTTCGCTCAGGATCTCCTGAGCAAGTGCGCGCGCGGTGAGCTGCTCTCCTTCGAGCACGGCCAGCGCAAGTTGTTCAATCGTCGACATGGACTTCGTCCCAGAGTTCGTCGAAAGCGTAGCACGCCTTGGTCAGCTCAGCCTTCGGCTGGACGTGCGGCTCCACGCGGCCCCACACGTCTTCCTTACTGCCGACCATGTCGGTCAGCACTCGGAGGGCGTCGGAGCGGTCCACGGCATCGCGAAATGCAGCCAACTTCGAGGCCAACAGGACTTCCGGCGTCACGGCACAAACGGTGATGCCAGGAGCTTCGAAGAGGAGCTCCCCTTCGGGGGGTGCCTCTCCGATGTAGCCCTTGGCTCCGTCGTTCAGCCAGTCGGTCGGCAGGTCGAGCTCTCGCGCCACTTGGGTTGCCCATTCGCGAATCGGAGCTGTCGGGCGCGGCCGCATGAAGATGGCGTCGACATCCTTCGTCGTCTGCCGGTGTCCGTACTTCAGCACCATCACCGCCCCGCCTACGGCCACGAGGTGGGTAGTTGCGCCGTTCGCCACGGCAAGCTCACCCAGTCTTTCCAGTGCTGCTCGGATCTGTTCCGCGCCGAGTGTCGATGCTCCTCCCGTCATCATCGAAGGGTATCCGATGCCACATTATCGTCCATGATGGAGACGGCATGACGCCGCTCGCTTGAAGCTGGCTCGGCGAGTTCGCTGATTCTGAACACAAACAACATCACACCTCCCCCTTCAGCTTCCGTAACCACCTTTCATTCCGCGTACTTCCACGCTCCCGCCCAGGGCTTGAAAACCCCCGTGTCCCTGGGACGCGCGCGTGAGCTGTTGGGGCGTTATCAATGTACGCGTGCCCGTCCAACGGAATGGATTGTGAATCTGCACGAACTGACTGTAGTTTCCCGCCCATCGGGGAGGTCGTTCGTAGTTCGAGCGGTTCCACGGGGAGGAAACAGTGATGAAGAGTTTCGCAAGTCGATGGGCCCTCGTGTCCGTCGCGATTCTAATGTTGAGTGGTTGCGGCGGTGAGGAAACGGATGCGTCGGGCGATCAGCCTGCGTCCGCGTCTGCGACGGCCGCGCCTGCGCCTGTCGCGGCACCACCGCGCCTTCCCTCGGTATGCGCCGGAAAGGCTCACACCTGTGTGGCCAAGCCGTCGGGCGAGGTCCTCTGCTGGGGTGCCAACCTTGACGCTCAGCTCGGGGACGGGACCGGCGAGACTCGCACCTCGCCCGTCGTCGTCCTCGGCGCGTCGGATGTGACGGCGCTCGCCTGCGGTCAGGATCACACATGCGCGTTGCAGAGCACGGGCAGCGTCCTCTGCTGGGGCGCCAACACGGACGGAGAGGTCGGCGACGGCACGACCGAGGTTCGCAGCAGCGCGACGTCGGTGCTCGGCATCTCAGACGCCACCGCGATCGTCGCGGGCAACAACTTCAGCTGTGCGTTGATGAGCGGCGGCGAGGTCTCTTGCTGGGGATCCAACTCGTCTGGCGCGCTCGGGAACGGCAGCCGCGACAACAGCGCGAGCCCGGTGGCCGTCAATGGCCTCACGGACGCGGAGGAGATCAGCGCCGGGCTGAGCCACGTCTGTGCGCGCCGAGCGGGTGGCAAGATGTCTTGTTGGGGCAGCGATGGCGACGGTCAGCTCGGAACGCCGGGCAGCAACTCCCCGAGCCGTGTGCCCGTCGAGGTCGCGGGTCTTGCGGGCGTGACGGTGATCGCGGCTGGAGACACCAACTCCTGCGCCGCGACGGCGGATGGGCTTCAGTGCTGGGGCGATGGCTACGCGGGTCATCTGCTCAACGGAAAGACCGGCTTCGAGGCCGATGAGCCTACGCCGGTGAAGATCGCCGGTGTGACCGACATCGCTCAGATCGGCATCGGCGAGAACACCTTCTGTGTGCGTAGCGCCGCCGGGACGATTCAATGCTGGGGCGAGGGCTCGAGCGGGCAGATTGGCAACGGCAGCGGCGATGACGCCGAGCTCCCGACGGAGGTGAACGGACTCTCGGGCGTGATCGACTTCTCGCAGGGCAATCGCCACCTCTGCGCGCTTCGCGAGGGCGGCGCGCTCAGCTGCTGGGGCGCGAACTACAGCTATCAGATCAACGAGAGCCGCGACACGCAGAAGACTCCCTTCGCCGTCGCGAATGACGTTGGCGCGATCGAGGGCACGACCTCTGTGGTGCCGAGCTTCGAGGCTTCGGGGGAGAC
>JAUXFZ010000103.1 GCA_030622585.1 Myxococcales bacterium | reverse complement strand
TGCCAGGGTCGTATCGGAAGGTGACTGACCGCCCTCCGATCTCGCGGGCGTCTACCACAGTGTCAGCTCCTCACTCGCGCTCGCGAGCGCAACTGCCTGAAAGCGGAAGAAGCGCTCGCGTGCGTAGGTGCCGGTGTACTGTAGGGCGAGCTCGTCGAACGAGACCGTGCGCAGGAACCGATAGCCACACTCGAGCATCAGCGGGGTCGGGTCGTCGATGCCGAACTGCATGGGTTCACCGAGCTCCTCGATGATGCCCTTCATCGCACGGTCTTCCTCCCGGAGGCGTGGGCTGGCCTTGGCCATCCTGGTGTTGAGGTAGTCGAACACCAGGAGCGAACGCGGGTCGAACTCGGAGGCCAGACGCCCGAGGGTCGAGCGCGTGGCCTCCTCGGTGAGGTAGTAGATCACGCCCTCCCACACGAAACATGTCGGGGCGCGGCGGTCGAGGCCCGCCTCCTCGAGAAGCCTCACGAAGTCATCTCGCTCGAAATCGCACGGGACAAACGTCGCCGCATCGAGGGGGTAGCCATCAAACCTCGATAACCTCTCACGTTTATCAGCTTGGCTTGCCGGCTGATCGACCTCGAAGAATCGGGCACCATCACGCGCGAGCCGCGCCGCCCGGGTATCGAGCCCAGCCCCGAGCACCACGACCTGGCGAACGCCCCGATCGAGCGCCCGTACTACGCAGTCATCGAGGTATCGCGTCCGGAGCCCCATCCACAACACCATCGACGGTGAGTGCTCGTCCCACCGCCGTGAGAGCGCCTCCCCCTCCGGGCCGGCGAGTCTCAGAGCCCAAGGGTCATTGCAAACCGCTTCCGGACCCGTCGAGGCGCGGCCGCGGTGAGCGGCGACCATGATTGCCGTCCGGCTGGCCGCGCGCGACTCGGTCACGCTTAGTGCCCGCGCTCCCTGTCGATGCCCGGGTGCGTGTCGTCGCCCGGCTCGTGGCGGGGGTTGGCGGTGAGATACGTGCCGTCCCGTCCCGGGATCGAAAGGAGGGTTTCCTTGTCGTAGATGAAGTGATCACGACTCGTCGAGGGCGGCATATGCATGCCCGTGTCCATGCGGATGGCATCGCACGGACATGCCTCGACGCAGTAGCCGCAGAAGATGCAACGAAGCTCGTCGATCACGAACACCGACGGATAGCGCTCGTAGCCGTGGCGTGGGTCGTCCGGCTCGTACTCTGCGGGCTCGATGTGGATGCACTGCGCAGGGCACGCTGTACTGCAGCACAGACACGCCACGCAGCGCGGGGAACCGTCGCTGCGCTGCGTAAGACGGTGAATCCCGCGGAACCGCTCGGGGTATTCGACCTTCTCCTCCGGATATTTCACCGTGTCGATCTCCTTCTTGGCCTGCGGCCCGAAGGTGTTCTTGAAGAAGCGCCCCATCGCAAAGCCGAGACCCTTGGCTATCTCGGGGACATAAGCCTGCTCGGCAAGGGTTCGCCCGGGCTTCTTGATGACTTTGACTTCGACTGTCATGCGCGACCTCAGAAGAGTTTCTCGAAGAAGGCGACCCAGCCATCGAGCCATCCGGACAGGATGAACGCACCGACGGCCAAAATATTGAGCAACGAGAGGGGCAGCATGCCCTTCCAGCACAGCGACATGAGCTGGTCGTAACGGAATCGGGGAAGAGACCAGCGAATCATCAGTTGGAACCAAATCAGCGCGACGATCTTGAAGAGAAAGACGCCGAACTGGATCGCCACGACCAACCAGTGCACCACCGGCACCGAGTAGCTCGCGGAGACGAAGGGAAGCGAAAACTCGAACCCGTCGCGGTAAAGGAACGGCACGTCCCAGCCCCCGAGGAAGATCACCGAAAAAATCGCTGCCAGCGAGACGACCTCGACGAACTCTCCCATGAAGAACATCCCGAATTTCATGCCGGAATACTCGGTGAGGTAGCCGCCGACGAGCTCGCTCTCCCCCTCCGGAAGGTCGAAGGGAACACGCTTGGTTTCGGCGATGGCCGCCACGACGAATGTCACGGCCGCCAGGGTGAGCGGCGGGACGAAGATGCCCCACACATGGTCGTGCTGCCACGTAGCCATGTCCTCGAGCCGAAGCGAGGCATAGACCATGAACGCCGGCACGAGCGTCAGACCGAGGACGACCTCGTAGCTGACCATTTGGCTGGCCGCCCGAATGCCGCCGAGCAGGGAGAACTTGTTGTCCGAGGCGTAGCCCGAAATCGCCGCGCCGATGATGCCGGTGCTCGCGATGGCGAAGATAAAGAGAATGCCGACGTTGAGACTGGCGACCTGAAGAGGCACAACGAGACCAGCGATTTCGCCGGTGCGCGGAAGGACCTGATCGAGGTAGTCCCAGTGCAGCGAGCTCGCGAAGGGAATGACCGCAAAGGCCCCAATGGCGGGGATGAGTGCGATGATTGGCCCCAACGAGAAGAGAAGCTTGTCACCCTTCGGAGGCACGAAGTCTTCCTTGAAGATGAACTTCAGGGCGTCCGCCACGGGGTGCAGGAGGCCGATGAGCATGATCTTACCGCTGTTGCGGATGATCATGCTGTGCATGCCATACCCCGCACGGAGCAGCACGGAAGCGGCGCCAAACGCGATCAGGCTCGAGGTCAGCGAGGACGTCGAAATCGGAAGGGGGTTGCTTCCCTTGAGCGCGACGAACGTCAGGGTCACCAGGGCAACGATGGCAACGATGCCGGTCAGGGCAGCCAGCCGCCACATCGGCAGCCGTGCCCGATCGATGAAGGCCACCGCGGACGCCGGAAGCACGATGGCGGCGCGGCTCGGTCCAAGTCGGTCTTGAATCATCGCGCTTTGACGGCGCTCCGCCCAAATGAGAATCGGTGCGAAGACTCCCACCGTGATCAAAAGAATGACCAGCACCTTCACGAGGGACGAGGTGACTAGGAAGGTCGTGGTCATTGGGCCGCCTCGACCGCGTCGACGAGGCCTTCCCGCAAGCCTTGCAGGTCTTTGAAGCCGAGATCCTTTCCGAGCTTGGCGGCAAGCTCGGAAATCGTCGCCCAGGCAGGCTCGACCCCGTCTGGCGGGCAAAGCGCTGGCTGAAACGCCTGAGTCAGGCCCTTCGCGTTGACGAAGCTCCCGTCGACTTCGAATGTGTCCGCCACGGGGATGGCCACTGAAGCTGCTGCCGGCAGCGCCCCGACGTGGCTCGTCAGCGACACGACGCCGTCCAACGCCAGGAGAGGCGCGAGTTCTTCGAGCGTCTCGGCGGTGGCCCACCCGAGCGCCAGCACGCCTTGCACCGCCCCAGCCTGGACGTCAGCGAGAAGCTCGCCCACGGGCTTCAAACTTGCCCCACTCGCCGCCTGCTTGGCTCCGGATCGGTTCGGGTTGTTGTCCTCGCTCCGCAAGATGTCGTCGCCTTCCCATCCACCGAGGGCGGCGAGGTAGAGCCGATCGGCCCCGAGAGCCCCGGCCAGCTTCACAAGCGCGAGGTTGTCCTCGGTCGTGTGTTGCGCACTCAAGACCACCGCGAGCTTCGAGGCGTCCACGGCCGTGAGCTTCTCGGCCGCGAGAGCGAGCGCCTCCTCTTCGGCGACGGGCGAGCGTTCCTCACCGCGACCCGTCGTCGACATCAGAAGCCGGTCGGTATCGTGGCGCGTGTACGTCATCATCCCGTCGTCACACATCCAGAACTGGTTGACATCGGCGTTGTCGCGCGGCCGAAGCCGGTAGACCTTGCCGTTGCGTGGGTCGTAGTCGACATGGGTGTTGCAACCCGTTGCACAACCCGTGCAGACGCCCTGCCCTGACTTGAGAAACCAGACGCGCGCTTTGAAACGGAAGTCCTGGCTCGTCAGCGCCCCCACTGGGCAGACGTGCTCGGTCATCAAGGTGTACTTGTGGTCGAGCTCCCGGCCCGGAGCGACGATGATCTCGTTCCTGTTGCCCCGCTCACGCATGTCGAGAACGTGGTCTTTCGCCACTTCGTCACAGACACGAATGCAGCGCGTGCACATGATACAGCGCTCCGCGTCGTAGACGATGGTCGGACCGAAGCGAACTCCCTTGGGCTTGTGCACCGGTTCGGTGAGCTTGCGCTTCAGCGTGCCCTGATGCTCGTAGTAGTAGTCCTGAAGCTTGCATTCGCCCGCCTGGTCGCAGATCGGGCAGTCGACTGGATGATTGAGGAGCAAAAACTCCTGCACCGAGGCCTGCGCGGTCTTCACTTCCTCGTTCGTAGAGGAGACGCCCATGTCCTCGGCGGCGGCGGGCTGGCACGCAGGCTGCAGCCTCGGCTTGGTCGCAGGAACGTACTCGCCCTTGTCTGCGTCGAATACGAGCTGGGGCATCGCCATTTGACGGCCACTCTCGACGTGAACGAGGCACATCCGGCAGTTGGCCGCAATCGACAAGCCGGGATGCCAGCAGTAGTGCGGAATTTCGATCCCCTCGCGCCAGGCCGCCTCCATGACGGTCTCCCCCGCCTCAAACGCGATCTCTTTCCCATCCAAAGTAAATTTAGGCATCGCTTACCTGTCGCACTCCCCGCCGATCATGTTCACTGACCCGAAGGTGGGGATGATGTCGGCGATCATGCCGCCTAGAAGCATTTCGCGAGAGGCCGCGAGGTTGTACCAGCACGGAGGCCGAACCCGCACTCGGTATGGTGTGCCGCTACCGTCCGACACGATATGGAACCCGAGCTCACCATTGGCGCCCTCGGTGAAGCTGTACACCTCGCCCTTGGGGGTGCGCAGGCCCTCCATGACGAGCTTGAAATGGGCGATGGTCGCTTCGATGGTCGTGTACACGTCATCCTTTTCAGGCAACATGATGCGCGGGTCGTCCACGTTGATCGGGCCGTCGTCGGGCATCTGCTCGATCGCCTGCTCGATGATGCGAACCGACTGCCGAATCTCCTCGAGGCGCACCATGAAGCGATCCCAGTTGTCCCCGTCTTCGCCGACCGGCACATCGAAGTCGAAGCGGTCGTACACGAGATAGGGGTGGTCTTTGCGAACGTCGTAAGGAAGCCCTGTAGAGCGCGCCATCGGCCCGGTGACCCCGTACGACAGCGCCTGCTCCTTGGTCAGAACACCCACACCCTGCATGCGGTCGAGGAAGATGCGGTTCCGGACCAGCATGATCTCCGTCTCCTTCACCACCTTGTGAACTTCCGGAATCAGTCGCAGCACGTCGTCTTTGAAGGTCTCCGTAGGGGGCGCGGCCATTCCGCCGATGCGCCCGAAGCTGTGCGTCATGCGCGCGCCAGTCTCGCGCTCGAGAATGTCCCACACCCAGTCGCGAACCTTCAGCAACCACAAGAACGGCGTGAACGCGCCAAGCTCCATGGCCGAGGCACCGTTGGAAGTGAAATGGTCCGACACGCGCGCAAGCTCTCCGAGGATGACCCGGTAGTATTGGCAGCGCTCGGGAACCTCGATGCCGAGGAGCTTCTCGACGGTAAGCGACCAGCCCACGTTGTTGAGCATCGGGGACACGTAGTTGAGGCGGTCGGCGTATGGGAAGACTTGCGCCCAGGTCCCGCGCTCGCACGACTTCTCGAAGCCTCGATGCAAGTAGCCGGGCTGTACGTCCAAGTTGATGAGGTTCTCTCCATCGAGGTCGATGACCATGCGAACGGTGCCGTGCATCGCCGGATGCGACGGGCCCATGTTCAGGCGCATCGGGTCGGCGGAGATCTCGAGAGAAGCCTCGTCGTTCGGCAGCTCGTCAGCGGGTTCCATCTACTCGTCCTTCGCCATTCGCTCGGCGATGCGCGCCTGGATCTGCTGCGCGGCCTCGGAATCGCTGAGTGCTCGCCGCTGCCCTTGCTGTACGCCAATGGCAGGCGACACCTGATTGTCGCCGCCGGCTAGCCGCGACTCCCAATCGATGCGCGCGAAGGGTTGGCCCTCTTCGATACCGAAGGGCGGCAGCTTCTGCGTGTCGTCCACTTCCCGGTACGGCACCAAGGGCTGCGCCTTGTCGATGGGATAGTCCTTGCGAAGCGGGTGCCCGACGAACTCCTCGTAGAGAAGGATGCGCCGCATGTCGGGATGGCCGTCGAACTTGATCCCGAACATGTCCCAGATCTCTCGTTCGGCCCAGTTGGCTCCGGACCAGATCTCGCTGAGCGTGCCGGGTTCTTCGCCGTCTTGGACGTACGTACGCATCCGAATGCGCGCCCCCGTCACCGACGAGCGCAGCATGAGCACCACATCGAACCGCGCCGACTCACGCTCGGGGTAATCGATCGCGGTCAGGTCGATGAAGTGGTCCATTTGCAGGTCACCATCGTCCTTCATGAACTGCGCAACCTCCACCCAATCTTTGACGGCCACCACGAGCTCGTGGTCGCCGAAAGCGTCGCTCGTTTCGCGCACGCGTTCCTCAAACTGAGCTTTGAGCCGGTCGACGACCGCCTGGGTCATGAGTGGCCCTCCCCGGTCCGGCCGGGGGCGCGCTCGGGCACGAGCCTCGGCGGCACGATGATGGGTTTGCGATCGTTGGCCTGGATCTTGTCCTGAAGGAGCATCAGCGCGTCGAGAACGGCTTCGGGGCGAGGCGGACAACCTGGGATGTACACATCGACGGGGATCACTTTGTCGACCCCAGGAATTGTCGCGTAGTTGTCGTAGAAGCCGCCGCACGAGGCACAGGTGCCGAAGGCGATGACCCACTTCGGGTCTGCCATCTGCTCCCAGATGCGACGAACGACCGGGCCTTGCCGCTGGCTGATCGTCCCGACGATCCAGAGGACGTCCGATTGCCGGGGGCTGAAGCGCGGGGCCTCTGCGCCGAAGCGGGCGATGTCGTATCGGGGCGCAGCGGTCGCCATGAACTCCATGCCGCAGCAAGCCGTGACGAACGGGTACTGGAAGAGGGACCATTTGCGCGCCCACTGAAGCAGGTCACTCAGCCGCGTCGTAACCGCAACCTCGCCGCCGCCACCGATGACCTTCAGCTCTCCCATTCGAGCGCACCCTTTCTCCACGCGTACACGAGCGTCACGCCAAGAACGACGATGAACAGCAGCATCTCGACAAAGCCGAGCCAGCCGAGCTCCCGAAAGAGGCTCGCCCACGGATAGAGGAACACGGCCTCGACATCGAAGACGACGAACAGAATGGCCGTGAGATAGAACTTGATGCTCAACCGAATGTTGCGTGCGCCGGTAGTTTCCGAGCCCGATTCGTAGGGAATCGCCTTCTCGGCCGTCATGTTCTTGGGTCCGAGAACCGTGGTGAGGGCGAAGACGCCGACCGCGACGAGCGAGGCGATGCCAAGCATCATGAACACCGGTAAATAGGCCTGGAACATAGAGGGACGGACTCCGAGACGGGGCTGATCGCGCCAGTCGAGGGTTGCTTAGTATCACCCTCAGGGAGTGTCAATGAAGGTCGGCGTGTGGTTGGCGCTACACGCGGCGGCGGCGAATCGCCAAGGCGAGGCCAGCGACCCAAAGCCAGAGTCCGACCGGTGCCCGGCCGGCGCCTCCACGTGTGATTCCGCAGCCCGAACCGGCGTCGACGAGGTCATTCCGTGCCGTAGGCCCTCCGACGGGCCCCGTGGGGATCTCGGGTTCCGGGGCCGGGTCAGGCTCTCGGTCCGGATCTGGCTGCGCTTTTGCGGCACGCAGCCGGAGCGCCGGATCGCCGAGGAGCATGTACACCCGGTGAAGGGGCACCGGCGCGCCGCGGGCGGCCTGGTGGGCCCGGATCATGGCTTCGCCGATCGTTTCG
>JAUXFZ010000401.1 GCA_030622585.1 Myxococcales bacterium | reverse complement strand
CGCTCTATCGCGAAGTGGGTCGCCGAAACGCACCCGTGCTTGACCCCGTTGCCGTCCGCGTCGGGGCTGTCGACGGGCGGTGGCTTCCACGGACGGCGCGGGCGATCGGTCATTTGATCGCGCAGGGCACCTCGCGCGAGGCGGCGGTGACGAGCCGGGAGCTCTGTCGGCTTCCGTATTCGCGAAGCACCTTCGAGCGTGTCGATTCGCTTCGAGGGCGTGGCGCTTGTCGCTCGCCCCTTTCACAAGGACGGCTGCGTGACCCAGGGCACCATCGTCGAAAACAAGCTCCTCAGCGGCGCCCTCACCGAGATTCGCAAGCGGCAGCAACGCAAGGAAGAGGTGCTTGTGAAGTCTGCCAAGAGCAAGCGTGAGAAGCGCATCGTGCGCGACCGCTTTGCCGGCCGGTTGCCGCCTCCAGGGCCCTGAGCCGCGCACCCCATTCGATGCCTACAGACGCTATCTCAAGTCATCCGCCTCTTGCTCCACGGTGACGTTCCCCCAGATGCACCGGGCGTTCCCGGACACCGGACCGTCCCGAAAAGCGGCGCGCCAGCACTCTTGCACCCACGCCCTACCCGACATTTCAATATTGGAGAGCCACCCGACGCCTGAACTTGGTTTTGACATCGGCTCTCAGCATGAGCCCGATGAGCTAAGAGAGTTCGCACTCCCCTTCGGCCGCGAGCTCGTTCCACAACTCTCCAGCCACCACGCCTGCGGGTCGATCGCGGCGTCGCACCACGTGTAGTTCCATCGAATCCGCCTCGAACTCCTCCACCTCGAGCTCGACGAGGTGACCCGCGGCGAGATCCTCGGCCACCGTGTGTTCAGGCAGGCCGCCCCAGCCCATCCCCGCGGCGATGATCTCCTTCTTCGCGGCCACCTCGGTCACGGTCCACCGTAGTCCCCGCGAAAGCACGTTGAGGGAGTGGGGAAATCGCCCTCGTGCGCTATCGCTCAACACGATCTGCGCGTGTTCGCGGAGCATTGCGGCCGGAACGGGAGTCCCTGCCTTTGCGAGCGGATGGTCGAAGCGAGCCACCGCAACGATTCGGAGGGTACGGAAGGGCTGCGCTACCATCGTCTTGGGGTCAATGCCGGGAGTCGTGGCGACCGCAAGGTGGGCCCCTCCCCCATACAGTGTTTCGATCGCACCGCTCATCCTTTCTGTAGAGACCTCGAAGCGCACCGTCGGAAACTTCGCTTGCAACCGCGACAACGCTTCCATGATCGGCGGAAGCGGCACGACGGCGTCGATCGTGAGACGCACGACCGGTTCCGGCTCGCCACCGAGCGCAACGCCAAAACTGCGAAGCGCCTCCGTGTCCTCGATGACCGAGGACGCGCGCTCGCAGAACAGACGTCCTTCGTCGGTCAGTGTCGGCCGATAGCCGCTCCGGTCAAAGAGCTGCAGGCCGAGCTCGGACTCGAGATTGCTCACCAACTTGCTCACCGCCGGTTGCGATTTGTGAAGGCGCTCCGAAGCCGCGGTGAATGTCCCCTCTTCGGCTACCGCCAGGAATGCGATCAGCTGATCGTAGGTCACAGCGTAATATAATCTAAAACTATAAAGAAGATAATTTAATAATGACTTTTTATTATATACCGAATCGCTAGATCAATCGGCAATGGAGGTACTCATGTCTAATCGCATCGATAGAGTAATCATCACCGGCGCCACCAGTGGCATCGGTCTAGACCTGGCGAAACGCTTCTTGGCCGAGGGCTCGAGCATCGTGATCAACGCCCGAGACGAAGCGAAATTAGCGCGAGTCGCCGCATCCTTGGAGGCTCCGGACCGCGTGGAAACCGTCGCGGGCGCCGTGGGCGACCCTGACACCGGGCAGCGACTGATCGCCGCCGCGCGCCGTCGATTCGACGGCGTCGACGTGCTCGTCAACAATGCCGGCGTCTTCGCGGTGAAGCCGTTTCTGGAAAGCACCGAAAACGACCTCGACGGCTTCTTGACCACCAACGTCAAGGGGACCTTCTTGGTCAGCCAGGCGGTGGTGCCGAGCATGATCGACACGGGTGGAGGCTCGATCATCAACGTGGGGACGGTCTTGGTCGAGCAACCGATGACCAACATGCCGGTGTCGGCGGCGATGGCCAGCAAAGGGGGTGTCCATGCACTGACCCGCGCATTGGCTGCCGAGCTCGCGCAGCACAATATTCGGGTCAACGCACTTGCGCCGGGCATCGTCCGGACTCCACTCATCGGGGACGACGCGGATTCGCTTGCGGGCATCCATCCACTCCGACGTATTGCCGAGGTCTCGGACACCTCGGACGCAGTGCTCTACTTGGCCCGAGCGAACTTCCTAAGTGGGGTAGTGCTCAATCTCGATGGAGGGTACTCGAATGGACGCTAGCCAAGATCGTTCCGTGATCTTGCTAGGGCTCGACGTTCGCGACGACGCGCTCTACGCCGAGTACCGGGCCGCCATGCTGCCGATCCTCGAGGAGTACCGGGGCTACTTCGAATACGACCTCACCGTCGGCAAGCTCCTCAAGAGCAAGGGGAACGAACCGATCAACCGAGTCTTCACGATCTCGTTTCCCAACCGCGAGGCAAGAGCCCGCTTCTTCGCCGACGACCGCTATGTCGCAGTACGCGCGAGGTACTTTGAAAAAGATCCTCCCGTGGTTGCGCCTAACGCTGCAAGCATCGTCGAGATCGTCGTGTAGTTCCGTGAAGTGACGGCCGCCGGCGACCGGTGGCGAGTCCGCCAGGGCGAGTGCTTCAAGTGCCTGAAATCACGACGCCCCGCATCGGCACGGCATTCGCTTGTGTCCATGGGCAATGACCCGACCCCGCATCGTCGATGCGGGCGCCACCTTGGCGCTCTCCCGGCGCACCACACGCCGCTACTTCCTCCTTCATCCCGACGAGGCCCGGCAGATGGAGCAGGTGTATTGGTATTGCCTCGCCTACGCGGCGCAGCTGCATGGCGTGCTGGTTCACGCCGCGTGCCTGATGTCGACGCACTGCCATGAGGTCATCACCGACGTGCGAGGCGAGTACCCGAAGTTCTTGGAGACCTTGCACCGCAATCTGGCCGTGTGCACCAAGGCGTATCGAGGTTGGCCTGAAGAGGTCTTCAACAAGCGCAGCACCGGCGTTCACGCGCTGCTCACGCCCGAAGCCATCATCGAGTCCATCGCGTACCTCATCGCGAATCCGGTCGAAGCCGGGGCCGTCCGTTACGCCAAGGACTGGCCCGGGGCGCACACACTGCCGTCGCACGTCGGCACCCGCGTCATCCGGGTCAAGCGGCCCCCGCACTACTTCCGCCCCGACAACCCCGATTGGCCCGAGGAGATCGAGCTCCGGCTCGAGATGCCGGCTGCGCTCGACCTCGACTACGGGCCCGAGATCGCCCGGGAGCGCATTGCGGAGCGGGTCCGAGACAAACAACACCACGCGTGGAACGAGGCCAAGCGCACCGGCGTCCCATTCATCGGCCCGAGGCGCCTCCTGAAACTCGCCCACACCAAGCGGGCCAAGAGCTACGAAGTGTTCGGGAGCCTCAACCCGCAGTTTGCGGCCGCGGGTAACCGGACGGCGGCCACCGAAGCGGTGAAGCGGCTCCGAGCCTTCACAGCGCAGTACGCGCAGGCGCTCGCGGCGTGGACCCAGGGAGACCGGAGCGCCTGCT
>JAUXFZ010000252.1 GCA_030622585.1 Myxococcales bacterium | reverse complement strand
CGATGATGACCTTCATGATCTCGTTGGTGCCCGCGTAGATGCGTTGAACGCGCGCGTCCACGTACGCGCGGCTAATGGGGTACTCGAGCATGTAGCCGTAACCGCCGTAGAGCTGTAGACACGCGTCGACCACCCGGCCCTGCATTTCGGTCTGCCAGAGCTTGGCCATCGAGCATTCCTTGACGAGGTACTTACCCGCCACGTGCTGCGCGATGAGGCGGTCGAGGAACGCGCGGCCAACCTCGATCTCGGTAGCGCATTGCGCGAGGGTAAACTGGGTGTTCTGGAACTTGTAAATCGGGCGCCCGAACGCCTGACGTTCCTGCGTGTACGCGATCGCGTCTTCCAGCACCTTCTCTGCGCTCGCCTGCGACATGATCGCCACGCACAATCGTTCCTGTTGAAGATTCTGCATCAGCATCATGAACCCGGCCCCCTCCTGGCCCAACAGGTTGTCGGCGGGCACGCGACAGCCGTCAAACGCGAGCTCCGCGGTGTCTTGGCTTTCCATCCCCATCTTTTCGAGCCTGCGGCTCCGGATGAAACCGGGCCGGTCTGCTTCGACGACGAAGAGGGACAAGCTGCGGTGCGGGTCGTCGGAGTTTTCCGTGCGAGCCGCGACCACGACTAGATCGCAGGACATCCCGTTGGAGATGAACGTCTTGGCGCCGTTGATCACGTAGTAGTCACCGTCGCGCTTCGCGGTGGTGGCGATACCCGCAAGATCGGACCCGGTCCCCGGCTCCGTCATCGCAAGCGCAGAGATCGTTTCCCCGCTCGCACAGCCGGGCAGCCACTTGGCCTTTTGCTCCGGGCTGCCGAACTTGTAGATGTAGGGAACGATGATGTCGGAATGCAGGCTCGCTGCCCAGCCCGACTCGTAGGCCCGGCAAAGCTCCTCCATGACGACCACCGAATGAAGGAAGTCGCCACCGGGCCCCCCGTACTCGTCTTCCAACCAGGGACAGAGGAAGCCTGCCTCGCCCGCCTCGAGCCATACCTCGCGGTCCACGACGCCCTGCTCACGCCATTTCGGCTGCTGCGGGATGACCCGGGTTTCGGCGAACTGGCGGAAGTTGCCCCGAAAGATGTCGTGCTCTTCTGAGAATAGGCTGCGTTCCATTGCGATCCCCTGACTGAATGACCATTCATTTACCCGAGCGCTTTGGCCCTGGCAAGATCGATTGTGGGGCTGCACTTGCCCTGCCGCGCCAGCGTATCTATGGTCCCGCGCGATGCGCCGCCGACCGGCACGCTTTTCCTTGCTGCTGGCTTTGTTCGCGGCGATTCCCGCCACCGCTCTCGCGAGCGGCGATGCGCATGGATTGGGGTACGAGGTCTGGCTGATCCTCGCCGGGATGCTCCTCGCCGCGAAGGTCGGCGGCGAGATTGCGGTGCGTCTGAACCAGCCGTCCGTGCTCGGCGAGCTCTGCGTCGGCATCGTCCTCGGCAACCTTTACCTGATCGGCATTCCCACCTTCGAAGGCGCGGCGTACCTCGTCCCTGTCGAGTTTCTCGCAGAGCTAGGCGTGGTGCTCCTCCTCTTTGAGGTCGGGCTCGAATCGACGCTTACCGAAATGAAGGCGGTTGCACCCACTTCCGGGCTCGTCGCGATAATTGGGGTGGTGATGCCGATGCTGCTCGGATACGGCGCCAGCCTCTGGCTGCTTCCCGACGCGCCCTTTTCGCTGCACCTGTTCATTGGCGCTACGCTGTCCGCGACGAGCGTAGGGATCACCGCGCGGGTTCTGAAGGACCTCAATGCGATGGCGCGTCCCGAAACTCGCGTCATTCTCGGCGCCGCCGTCATCGACGACGTGCTGGGCCTGATCGTGCTCGCCGTGGTTGCTAGCATCGCCGAGTTCGGTGCGGTTCCCGGCCCGACGGACCTGGCTCTCATCATTGGCCTCGCCGGAGGCTTTCTCTTGGGCGCACTCCTGTTGGGCGCCTACGTCATGCCGGGAGTCTTCCGTTTGGCGTCGAAGCTCCGAACGCCGGACGTCCTGGCTGCGATGGCCATCGGTCTGTGCTTGCTTCTGGCTGGGATCTCGGGCGCCGCGGGACTGGCGCCAATCGTCGGTGCGTTTGCCGCGGGGCTCATCTTGGATGAGGTTCACGTCAGGCCCTTTGGCCATAAATCGGCGCACGACCTCAGCGAGCTCATTGGACCGATCGTCGCCATCATGGCGCCGATCTTCTTCGTCCGCACCGGCATGATGGTCCAGCTCGGGGGAATCGGAACCGAGCCACTGCTGCTCGCCCTCGCCCTGACCGTCGTCGCGATCGTAGGTAAGCTCGTGTCGGGCCTGGGCGTCCGAGGCCCAGCCATCGACAAGCTCACAGTGGGCATCGGCATGGTACCGCGCGGGGAGGTCGGTTTGATCTTCGCCAACGTCGGCGCGGGCATTCAGCTCAAGGGCGAGCCTCTCATCGAGGCCGGCGTGTACGCCGCCATCGTCCTCATGGTGATGGCTACCACGGTAGTAACCCCTCCATGGCTGGCCCAGCGCATCCGGCAAGTGTCGCGCAAGCACGCCGATGTCGCTTGAGGCGGCACTCCAGAACGCGAACGCATCGATTCGTAGCCTAGTCGAGTCGCTCGGCTCGAACGAACGCATCGACGTCGCATCGCTACCGATCGGCGCGCTCGATTGGGCCATCGCAGAAGCTGCCGCCGCTCATCGCGAGCAAAAATTCGTCCTCGTCACGGCAACCCTCGACGAGGCATATCGTCACGAGTCGAACCTTCGCTTTCTCCTCGGCGACCAGAACGGTGAGATATTGCTCTTCACCGCCGCGGACACGAGCCCGCTACTAGACGTCGTTCCGGACCGGCGGGCCGAGATGCAACGCATGGCGGTGCTGACGCAGCTCGCAGAGAGCCGGCCTTGGCGAGTGCTGATCGTGCCAGCTTCTGCGTTCCTGCGCCGTGTTCCCCCCGCGGAGCACGTCCGAGCAGGGCTGCTGTCGATAGAGATCGCAGCGCAGATCGAACGCGACGAGTTGGTGCGGCGGCTCTTGGAGCTCGGCTACCTCCGTGTGCCGTTGGTGGAAGACCGCGGGACGTTCTCTGCACGCGGGGCGCTGGTCGACGCCTATGGGCCCGACGCCGCCCTGCCCTTCCGCATCGATCTCGACGACGACCTGGTGGCGAGGGTTCGGCAGTTCAATCCCGACGACCAGAAGAGCTCCGACGAGATCGACTCGGTTCAGCTCGGCGCCGCGCGAGAGGTTCCCGACGCGCCGGCCATGATCGCGCGGGCGAAGACCGTCGTGCGTGAACTGTGCGACGAGATGAACATGCCGACCCTGCGAGCAACAGAGCTCATCCGCGAGCTCGATCGCGGCTCCGGCGCGTTGATCTCGAACGCACTGCTCCCAGCCTACTTCGATCGGCTCGAGACTCTGTTCGACTACATCCCGCAAGACGCGCGCATGGTGCTAGCCGACCCGATGGCTATCGCAGCATCGGTCGCTGACGAGCAGCACGGAGCGACGGACGAACACTCCGCGCGCCGAGACCGGCCGACCTTCGAGTTGTCGGCGTACTACATGAGCGAGGGGGAACTCGCCGAGCGCCTGCAAGCCTACCACTTGACGGTGGCGCATCGCCTGGCCGTTCACGGCGCTGCCGGGCAAGACGAGGGTCCAATCGTAGCCGCGTTCAGCCCGCCAGCAGACGACCTGATGCGCGTAGACGCATCGGACCAGCACGCGCTCGTGTCAGAGCTCCGTGCGCACAAGGCGCACGGAGCTCGAGGCCTACAACCGCTCGCCGATCAGCACCAGGAGTGGACCGAGCAAGGGTTGCGCGTTGCGTTGGTCGGCAGGACTCGACACCAAGCCGACCGGCTGGTCGACCTACTCCGTAGCTATGGGGTGGCGGCCCGGGCCTTGGACGACGTGCGCCTGGGCGAGCTGCGCGATGGGTTCGTACTGTGGAGCGAAGGCCTCGCCTACGTCACCGAAGAGGAGATCTTCGGGTCCCGCGTGCGGCAGCGACGCGGTAAACGGCAGACGCGTCGACAACAACAGCGCTTTCTCGAAGACTTGCGCGAGCTGAGCGCTGGCGATTTCGTCGTGCACGCCGACCATGGCGTAGGCAAGTACCTGGGCCTGAAGCACAAAGCGCTGAGCCTCACCTCGATGGACCGGCTGCACGGCCGAACGGCGCAGACCGTCGAGGTCATGATCGTCGAGTACGCGGGCGGGGACAAGTTGTTCCTCCCGGTGACGCGGCTCGGGGTCATCCAGAAATTCAAGGGCGGCGAGGGGCATCAGCCAAGGCTCGATCGACTGGGCGGGACGACGTTCGCCACGAAGAAGGGACGCGTCCGCAAGGCGGTGCAACAGATGGCCGAGGAGCTTCTAAAGCTATACGCGGAGCGGTCCGCCGCCCGCCGTGAGCCGATCGGGCCCGCGGGACCGGCATATGCGGAGTTCGAAGCCACGTTTCCGTTCGAGGAAACCCCCGATCAGGAAAAGGCCATCGAGGACGTGATGGGGGACCTCGAAGAACCGCTGCCCACGGATCGACTGGTCTGTGGAGACGTGGGCTTCGGCAAGACCGAAGTCGCCCTTCGCGCTGCGTTTCGAGTCGGGATGAGCGGCCGGCAAGTCGGGATCTTGTGTCCAACGACGGTGCTCGCGCAGCAGCACTACCGCACGTTTTCGGCACGCCTCGACGGCTATCCACTCCGCGTCGAAGTGTTGTCGCGATTCGTCCCGCGCACCAAGCAGATCGAGGTGCTGAAGGCCCTCAAGGACGGAACCGTAGACGTCGTCATCGGCACGCACCGACTGCTCTCGAAGGACGTCCATTTTGCAAACCTGGGGCTCTTGGTGGTCGACGAAGAGCAACGGTTTGGCGTCACCCACAAAGAGCGCATCAAGAAACTCCGGACTAACGTCGACGTGATCACACTCACCGCGACCCCGATCCCGCGCACCCTCCAACTAGCGGTAGGCGGCATGCGGAACCTTTCGCTGAT
>JAUXFZ010000071.1 GCA_030622585.1 Myxococcales bacterium | reverse complement strand
TCGGTCGCCACGCCCGGAAGGGGGAGATGTTCCTCGCTTTCGCCATCTTTGTCCTGCCAGGGGTACTTGATGCGGTTGTGGTACGCGTTGCAGAGGGTGTCGGTCAGCGTAGCCTGGAGCACGCGGATGTCCTCCATCGTCAAGCCACAGACGTCGAGCTGGCCTTGACGTAGCTTCACATTCGTCACGCGCTGCACGACGGCCTCGAACTTCTCTCGCGACGGCTCGTCCACCGTGCGTGCTGCGGCTTCGATGGCATCGATGAGCATCAGGATGGCGGTTTCCTTCGTTCGCGGTCGCATTCCCGGATACCGAAAGGCCGCGTCCGAGAGACCCTTCGGGTTCCCGTCCTCGAGGCACTTGTGCCAGAAGTACTCGATGACACTCGTCCCGTGGTGTGTGTAGGCGAACTCGACAACCGGTTCCGGCACGCCTCCCTCGCGAAGGATCCGGGCACCCTCGACTACGTGCGCCATGATGGCATCCGCACTGACGTCGGGCTCGAGGTCGCCATGTGGTGTCGGTTCCCCCGGCGACAGGTTCTCGATGAAGTACTTTGGCTGAATCGTTTTTCCGAGGTCGTGATAGTAGGCGCCAACGCGGGTCAGCAAGGCGTCTGCTCCAATTGCCGCGGCCGCGCCCTCCGCAAGGTTGGCCATGGCGCGAGCATGCTGCCACGAGCCGGGCGCTTCACGCGCCATCTTGCGAAGAAGAGGGTGGTCGACATCGGTGAGCTCTTGCAAGCGGCCGCGGGTGACCACCCCCAGGGCCGCCGTCGCGAGCCGCTGTAGCAGCACCGCTACGACACCGGAGATCATGCCACCGGCAACGGTCGACAGCAGGAGTGAGTCGTTGAGCCTCGCCACGTCGCCGATGACGTCGATTCCGCCCCCGACAGACATGGACACGATGATCAGGACGAGCGCGGCGAACAGTCCGGCAGCCGTCCCTGCGACGAGCATGTGCGTCGCGTGTTTGCGGTCGTGGAAGAAGATCACGACGCCGAGGGTGGTAGCCAGATACACGACGACCACAGGCATCGCGAAGTCCAGAAACGACGCGCAGACCAGTGAAATGACCAGGCCCGCAGCTGTCGCCGTCCCTCGATCGAAGTAGAGGGCCGCCCACAATGGCACAGTGGCCAAGGGCAACACCAACGGTGAGAGCCCGGTAAACAGCAGCAGAAGCTTCGCAGCTAGGCACGTGGCACCCACGAGCACCAGCAAGCCAGCCTCGGTGCGCAGCAGACCGCCGCGCCCTCCGGTAAACAGCCTCAGATACGCCAAGAAGATGTATGCGATGAGGAAATAGCTAATCCAAACACCCATCAGCGTGTCCTGCTCTGGGGGACGCCGCTCGCGTTCGAATGCCCGAACGAGGCGTCGGCTCTCCGGGTCGCTCACGACCTCGCCGCGCACGACGACGAGCGGCTGCGGCAGCCCGCGATGGGTCCGGGCCGACTCTTTGGGCAAGTAGCTGCTGGGAATACGAAGCGTAACGGCCGCTGGCCGCACCGGGTCGACACGCAGCGGCTCGAGGACGACTTCGACCTGGCTCGCAAGGGTCACGATCGATGCGAAGACGGCGCTCAGAATCAAGCCCGACATGCGACCAGCGATGAGGCGTGTACGGAGCATCGTCTAACGGGGCGCCTCCGGTGAGTCCCCTGCCTTCGCGTCCCGGGGCCCAGGCGCCGGCTCACCGGGGTGCTGTCGATTGATCACTCGCTTTCTAATCATCGTATCCTTCACACCTCGATCGAGCGCGGGGCCGCGTCCCATCGACTTTGGCATGCGGTCAGCAGAGATCTCCAATGGCTCGTTCGTCCCCACCATCTCTTCGGGTGGCCCCTCGAACGCGAGGATACCGAATCGACGCGGCACATGGAAATCGCCTGTTCCCAAAGGTGACCACGCCGCCGCCTGTTGGCGATCCGCGATCAGGTCCATGATGTACAAATTCGCGCGCCATTCGTCCCCGATCACGGGCGGAGACACGAGCTTGCCATCCAGACTGAACGCCTGCCACGGGATCGCCATCTCGACGATGTATCCGGCATCCGCCTCATCGTCGTCGATATCGCCGCGGGACGAGACGCCGACGCGGAGCTTGCTGTCCCAGTCGGTGTGGCCGAACGGCGGGGGGAACCGGGGCGAATCGTACCGCGTGTCGAACACGACGCCCCGCGGCGACACCTGGATCTCGAAATAGCTCTTTCCATCACCGGTGGGGTCGATCATCAGCTCGACGCAGTCCTGCTCCCAAAGATGGTCGTCGCGCTCGGTGTCGCTCGCACGCAGCAACCCGTCTTTGACGTCGACGGCCACGTAGAGATAACGCTCGTCCCACAGAAGCTTCGCCGACGCCTGTAGGGGTGCGACTCCGCCCTGGACTGTTTCGACGAACACCTGGGTGGTGTTTGCAAAGATCCAAACCGGGTCCCCGAGTGAGCCATCGAGTCGCGGCGGCCGTTTAGTCTGAACGAGCCCGAGCTTTGGAACACGGCGATGCTTGCGTCCGATATCCGGCAGCGCTGGCGTCGGAACGGTCAGGGCGAGCACGCGACCCTTGTTGTCGGAGACGCCGCCCGAGGCACGCAGGCGCTGACCATGGCGCCCGAAGCCCACGTAAATCCGCGCGGCCGTGCCGAGCCAGTCCTCGGGCAGATGGAGCGCCTGGGAGTCCCGAATGTATGTCCCCGGGCTCCAGCGGTCGGGAGCATACAACCATCGAAGAGTGCCGTTTCCGTCCTGATTGAGCGCGCGCTCATGGTCCGCATCATCGATGTGAGTGAAGAGCTTCCAGCCGTCGCCGACCCGTTCCAGCGCGTGCCAGTACCACGTGATCCGCATCGTTTCCCCGGGCCGCCATTGCGCGCGGTCGATGTCGTACCCGAGGAGTCTCACCTTGCCGTCGAAGTCGAGGTCGAGGCTGTGCTGCGGGGAGGGCGCTACCTTCGAGACGTACGCTGCGACCGCTTCGCGCTGAGCCGGCGTCAGCGGTTCCACATCGCTCCTGCACGCCATGATCCCACTCACGAGAAGCAGCATGGCGAGGCGCGCGGAGCTCGTGATGCCCGCGTTCATCGTCGCGATTTGCGGCGCGACTTCTTCTGCATCTTTCGCTTCGACTTCTGCTTGCTCTTGTTGACGAGCTTGCGAGGCGCCTGACCGATGCCCGGGCCCAAGCCGCCGTGCTCGGCTACCGCCGCTTCGAGTAACGAGTCGGTCAGGTTGGCCATCATTGGGTTTCCTTCGAGGCCACCGACCTTGACCGCGTCGCGGAGGCGGTTGGCGGCCGCCATCTGCTTCATGCCCGGAATCTTCGAAAGCATCCCTGCCTGAGAGCCGATATTGCCCATCATCTGCTTCATGAAGGCAAACCGCTTCAGGATCTCCGCGACCTGCTTCTCCGCCGTGCCGGAGCCCTTGGCGACGCGGGTGAGGCGGCTGGGTTGCTTTCGGAACAGCTCGGACTTGGCGCGCTCCTGACGGGTCATCGAGCTCACGATGGCCTTGATCTGACCGATCTCCCGTTCGTCGACTTGGAAACCGTCCGGCACGCTGTCGGCAAAGAACGGAACCTTGTCGAGAAGGTCCTGTAGAGGGCCCATGTTCTGAAGCATCTGAAGCTGCTCGAGGAAATCATCGAGGGTGAAGTGGCCTCGGAGCATCCGTTTGGCGTCGACCTCGGCCTTTTCCTCGTCGACGACGTCCTCGAAGTCCTTCATCAGGCCGACCACGTCGCCCATGCCGAGGATCCGGCTCGCCATGCCCTCGGCGCGGAACTCTTCGAGCCGATCGAGCGTCTCGCCGGTACCGACGAACTTCACGGCTGTCCCCGTGGCGTTCTTGATCGAGATTGCGGCACCGCCGCGCGCGTCACCGTCGAGATTGGTGAGGATCACTCCGCTCAGCCCGAGCAGCTCGTTGAAGGACTTCGCGGTCTTGACCGAGTCCTGGCCAATCATGGCGTCGACGACCAAGAAGATGTTTTGCGGGTCAACCGAGGTACGGATCTCGGCGAGCTCCTTCATGAGCGCCTCGTCGATCGCGAGGCGGCCCGCTGTGTCGTAAATGACGGTGTCGCACTTGAGCTTCTTGGCGTGCGCGAGCCCGCGCTTGCAGATCTCGATCGGCAAACCGCCGGGAATCGAGAACACCGGCACGTTGATCTGCCCGCCGAGCACCTCGAGCTGCTCGATGGCGCCGGGGCGTGCAACATCCGCCGCCACCAAGAGAGGCCTGCGCGCGTCGTTGATCTCGAGCAGCCGGGCCAGTTTGGCGGCCGTGGTCGTTTTACCCGATCCCTGAAGACCGACCATCATGATTCCGGTGAGCTTGGGCCTCTTGCCAAACTCGACGGGCTCCCCCTCGAACGCCATCATCGACTCGAGCTCATCCTGGCAGATCTTCACGAACTGCTCGGCAGGCCCGATCTTCGCTTTGCGCTGCTTTGACTTGGCCGCCGTGTCAACGACCTGACCGACAGCCCTTTGTTTCACCTGCGCAAGGAACGCCTTGGTGACGCCAAACTCCACATCGGCTTCGAGCAGCGACAAGCGCACGTCGCGGAGCGCCTGATCGATGTTCTCTTCGGTGAGCTCGGTGACACCGGTGAGGCGATTGCGGGCGTTGCGAAAGCCCTTTGTGAGCGTCTCAAACATACGGCGTTGGGATCCGGGTCCTGAGGCCCGTGCGCGTAGCATGCACCGTCGCCGCCACGCAACCGGGCTTCGCACCTTGACCGCCCGTTTCGAGCATTGGATGGTGCCCACGGATGGCTCAGAAGCTACCCAAGAAGGGGGACCTCGAGACGATCTACGTGATCGACATCAGCTCCTACGTGTTCCGCGCGTATCACGCGCTTCCCCCGCTTTCGAATAGCAAAGGGGAGCCGACCCACGCCGTAGCCGGGGTCTGCGGCATGCTGCTCAAGCTATTGCGGGAGCAGGAGCCACACACGGTCATCGTGGCTATGGACTCCAAAGAAAGGTCGTTCCGCAAGGATCTGTTCGAGGCCTACAAAGCGAACCGTCCGCCGGTCCCGCCCGATCTGCAGCAGCAGATGGCTCGTGTACGGGAGGTGGGCGAGGCATGGGGCATGTCGCCGATCGAGGCTCCGGGGTTCGAAGCCGATGACATCATCGCAACGCTGGTGGGTCAGGCCCGTGACAAGGGGCTCCAGGTCGTGATCGTGAGCGCCGACAAGGACCTGCTTCAGCTCGTCGGGCCAGACGTCGTGATGTACGACACCATGCGCAACAAGGTGTTCGGCGCCGAGGAGACCCGCGAAAAGCTCGGGGTGGATCCGGCGCAAGTAGGCGACCTGCTCGCCTTGATGGGCGACAGCTCCGACAACGTGCCCGGTGTGCCCTCGGTGGGGCAGAAAACCGCCGCCAAGCTCCTCGATGAGTTTGGGAGCTTCGACGGCATCTACGAGAACCTCGAGAGCATCGCCCGCAAAGGGCTCAGGGCAAAGCTGACCGAACATCGCGAGGGTGCGCTGACTTCCCGGGAGCTCGTGACGCTTCGGACGGACCTTGCCATCGATTCGGACGCCGTGAGCCGTTCGTTCACTGGTGGGAACACCAATGCGCTGCGCGCGATCTTCAGCGAGCTCGAGCTCACGCGCCTGCTCGCCCAACTCGCATCCACGCCGCAGAGCGAGTCAGCTCCCGTGGTCGAAGGCCACTACGACACGATCACAACCGCCGACGGCCTCTCGCGGGTCGCCGGTGCGATTCGAGAAACCGGTAGCTTCGCGCTGTATTCCGTGATGGACATCGACGATCCAATCCGCGCGGAGCTCGTCGGCGTGGCGGTGAGCTGGGTGGAAGGCGTCGCCGCGTACATCCCCCTTGGACATCGCTATATCGGTGCGCCCGATCATTTGAGCTGGGCTGACGCAGAGGCCATCCTGAAACCGCTGCTCGAGAATTCGCTCATCCCAAAGCTCACACTTGCCAAGCGCGAGACGGTATTCTGGGCACGACGGGGAGTGACTCTTCGAGGCGTTGAATTCGACCCATCGATTGCCAGCTACCTTCTCGACCCCTCGCGGCACGCCCATCGCCTCCAGGACGTGGCGCGGCAGGAGCTGGACGGCGATCTGTCCGAAGAGCAGGCTGTCCGAGGCAAGGGCAAGAAGGCCCTGAACTGGGACGAAGTCGAGGTGGGCCCCGTCGCCGGGTACGCCAACGAGCGTGCCGACTTTACGTTTCGGCTGAGCGAGCTGCTGACGCCGCGTATGCACGAAGGGGAGTTCGAACGGCTCTTCTACGACATCGAGCTCCCGCTCGCCGGGGTCCTCGGGACGATGGAGCTCAACGGCATTCGGGTCGATACGCTGCCGCTCGAAACGCTCTCGGAGGAGGCGGTGGCAGAGCTCGAAAGACTCCATGCCCAATGCACCGACCTGGCCGGCCGCGAGTTCAATGTGTCCTCGCCCAGACAGCTCGAAACCATCCTATTCGACGAGCTCGGCCTGCCCGTCCTCAAGAAGACCAAGACCGCTCGCTCGACCGACCAGAGCGTTCTCGAAGAGCTCGCGCCGCTGCATCCGCTGCCCCAAGCGATCCTCGAATATCGCTCACTTTCGAAGCTCAAGAGCACGTATTTAGATGCTTTGCCGCGAGAGGTGAATCCCGAGACGGGACGTATCCACACCCGCTACAACCAGCTGGTCGCCGCCACTGGGCGGCTCTCGTCGAGCGATCCGAACCTTCAGAACATTCCGATTCGGACCGAGATGGGCCGCCGGGTGCGCGATGCGTTCGTCCCGGAGGAAGGCTGGTCGATGCTGGCGGCCGACTACTCGCAGATCGAGCTCCGGGTGCTCGCGCACCTCAGCCGGGACCCAGCGCTGGTCGAGGCTTTCTCTCGCGGAGACGACGTCCACGTGCAAACCGCCTGCGCGCTGTTCGGGGTCCAACCCGAGGAGGTCACCAAGAGCATGCGCGGCCAGGCCAAGACGGTGAACTTCGCCGTGATCTACGGCCAGACCCAGTTCGCGCTCGCACGCAATCTCAAAATCGAGCGCAAGGAAGCCCAACGCTACATCGATGCCTTCTTCGAGCGCTACGCCGGGGTCAAATCGTTCCTCGATGAGGTGGTCGAGCAAGCCAGCGCCAATGGACTGGTCACAACACTCTTGGGCCGCCGCCGATCGCTCGCAGACATTCGTAGCACCAATCACAACCTTCGATCCGCCGCCGAACGAATCGCCCGCAACACTCCGATTCAAGGTACGGCAGCGGACATCATGAAGGTCGCGATGGTTCGCATCCAGCACGACATCGAAAAGAAGCAGCTGCAAAGCCGCATGGTACTGACGGTGCACGACGAGCTCGTGTTCGAGTCACCAGCCGATGAACAAGAAGCTCTCGAAAAGCTAGTGGTGGACCATATGCAAAACGCGGTGCCCCTGTCCGTGCCGTTGCCCGTGGACGTGGGATGGGGGCCGAACTGGGGCGCGGCGCACTAGGCCCTTCGAACCCTGGGGTCGCGTCCAAGAACGCGACAACCCGACCGCTGCGAGTCGCGATCGGGCCGTCTCTGCGCGTCAGGGAGCGCCGCTCATTCACAGATGGCGGGCGCCATGACGTGGATGCTGTAGAGGCCGAGTGCGCCGTCATCGACGATCCAGACTCTCAGCATGCTGTGGCCGGGAGGGAAATCATGAAGCTCCATTTCCCCTCCCCCGTCGGGAAGATTCCCGTGGTTAGCGGGCGGCGGGCAGTCGGTGCTCGTGTTGCACATCACCTGCGCGTCGTCGCTCGGGGTCGTTGCCCGAAGGGTTGCGGTCTCGACGCCGGCAGGCATCTCCACCTCGTAGACACGGTGCTCGGGAGCGAACTTTCCATCGAGGAGGTCCTCGCCCTCTACCACGAACTCAAGGGCCTCCAGTTCCGGAACGTAGGTCTCACACTGCGCCTCTACTTGCATCAACGCTGGGGTCAGCACGACCGCAAAGGCCAAGCCGAATGTCCTCAGCGAAACCAAATGTCGTGAATACCGCATGACGCACCTCCTGGTCCCGGGCTTCCAGCCAAGCGACCGTCGATCGGGGCTGGGCCCGCACCCTCAAAGTGGGCATCCGCGGTGAACGGCACAATACGTAATTCTTACCGTTTCATACGTAATTCTTCATCAGATTCGACACGCGAGTATTCCAAAGTGCCTGAGACCCTCCAGCACTCCACGTGCGTACGGCTGCCCCGCGAAGTAAATCCGGTTCGCAAGGCCCCGGGCGGCCGACTCGGCAGCCAAGTCCTTTTTGAGCGCCTCGTCTGCGTTGCCCACCACGATGGCCCGATACCCGGCCAAGATCGCCGCGCGGTCGTTCCCGGAGTCGCCCGCGTACACGAGGTGCTGCTCGTCGACACCGGATTGTCCGTGCAGATATCGAATCGCGTAGTCCTTCGCGATGTTCGCGGGCAGCACGTCGAGGAGCCCTCGCTTGGCAACGGGATCGTAGCTCGCCACGAGGTTCAGGTTCGCGCACGCCATGCCGAGTCGCGATTGCACGATTTCTACAAACGGCTCCGGCTGACCTCGGGTGTAATAGCTCACCTTGAACTCCGCCTGCTTGTCCTCTTCCTGCAGCTCCATCCCCGCCACCGATCCGATGGCAACGCGGATATCGTCGCCGACCAGGCCCCCGAACGCCGCTCTCATCGCCCGGCGATACTCGCCGTCCCGCTCGAAGTCTCCATTTTTCCGGCGATACACACTCGTCCCGACATCGCAGACGAACCAATCGGGTGCGGGCAGGC
>JAUXFZ010000470.1 GCA_030622585.1 Myxococcales bacterium | reverse complement strand
TACGATCAGAATGCTGGCGCAGAAGACGTACGGCCATCGCATCCAGGGACCAATCTCGGCGAGCGCTTCGTCGTCCAGATAGTGTCCCTGTACTTGCAGCTGCCTGCGTGTGTGATTCTCGTCCATGACGTTCTCCTCTTTTGATTCGCGGGGCTCAGAAAGACAAAGTGGAGGCGCCGTCTTGGATGAGCTTGTGCATGACGCTGGCGCCGGAGATGACGACGCCGTCGAGGAGATCATCTTGTTCGTAGCCACGGCTCTTTACGCATGGGGTGCATGCCCAGAGGTTGGCCCCGCGCTCGATGAAGTCCTGTACGAGGTCGCTCAACGGCTCGAGCGGATGGAGCTGCGTGGTGTCGGTGGCTCGCTTGCGGACTAGATCCACTGCCGAGGCGGTCAAGAAGATCGAGACGTCGAGGCCGGAGCTGATGCCACCGTTGGCGATGGTGAAGGCGACGGACGAGGTCTCGCTCTCGATGCCTTGCGTGATGAGGACGACTAATTTTCGGTTTTCTTCAGACATTGGTTTTTCTCCTGATTCTTTCGTTGTTGCGGCGGGTTCAAAAAGGGTGGGTTATCGCTTCACGGCGACGAGCGAGAGGCTGTGGACGTCGTACTTGGTCGTCGCGCCGTTGGCCTGGTCGCTGATGAATCGGTACTGCGGGTTGGGCTGCACCATCTGGATGCTCAGGCCGGCGTTTTCGATCGCTGCCTGGTAGCTTTCGCGGTGCATCGCGCCTCCGATGCAGGCGGCCCAGAGCGTGGCGTTTTCGACGATGCCGCCGGGAAGCTCGACGCCGGTAACGATGTCGCTCAGGGCGATGCGTCCGCCGGGCTTCAGCACGCGCGCTGCCTCTTTGAACGTGCCTTCCTTGTCGGCGACGAGGTTGAAGACCCCGTTGCTGATCACCGCATCGAAGCTCTCGTCCTCGAAGGGAAGTTGGTCGATGTATCCTTGGACGTACTCGATGTTCGAGAAGCCACCTCGCCGTCGGAGCTCGCGGGACTTATCGAGCTGCGCCTCCGTCATGTCGATGCCAACGACGCGACCCGTGGGGCCGACCTTGAGGGAAGCGACGAAGGTGTCGAGACCGCTGCCGCTACCGAGGTCGAGGACGTGCTCGCCTGACCGCAGTGCAGCGAGCTCGAAGTGGTGACCGACACCTGCGAACGAGTCGATGGATGGAGCGGGGACTCGGTCGAGATCGTAGGGCGAGTAGCCCAGGCGTTCGGCCATCGCGCGGCCCATTTCAAAATGGAACTCTCCGTGCGGGTCCTGCGCGACGCGCTCGTACATGCTCTTTACTTTGCTTTCGACTGCGTGTGTATCGACGGTACTCATGGTTTCTTCTCCGTGTTCGCGGTTGACCCCCGAGCACTTTGCAACCGGCGTGCCACGTCTCCTCGCGCGCGCTTTGCCGCACTTTTTCGAAGAAACGAGCGTGATTTGCAGGGGCAAGCGCCGCCTCATGTCCTTTCGGGCATACCCATTGGGACATGAGTTATCTCGGCTTATGTCCGATTCTGTATTATCGCTCGGCTATGGCAGCCGCTCGTGTTCTCGTCGTCGATGACGATCCCGCAATCCGTAAGATCATTGCCGATCGCATGCGTGCCCAGGGGCATGAGGTGGAAGTTGCGGTCGATGGCGAAGCAGCGCTCGCGGCCGTCGTCGACTTCGACCCCGAGCTCATGCTGCTCGACATGAAGATGCCCAAGAAGGACGGCTTTGAAGTCCTCGAGGCCTTGCGGCGCAGCGAGTCCGCGCCTCAGGTCGTGATGATCACCGCGCACGGCAACATCGAACGTGCTGTTCGTGCGATTCAAATGGGGGCTGCCGACTTCATCGCCAAGCCCTTCGAAGCCGCCGAGCTCGATCACATCGTGGCGCGCGTGCTCGAAGCCGCGGGTCTCCGTCGACGTTTGCGGAGCCTCCAGACGCAGCTCTCCGATCGCCACACGCTCATTCGCGGTGACTCGAAGGCAATGAAAGACGCGTTGGGGCTCGCTGGTCGTGCGGCAGCGAGCAACGCCAGCGTTCTGCTTCTCGGTGAAAGCGGAAGCGGCAAAGAGGTGATGGCCAGGCACATCCATCAGCAAAGCCCGCGTGCGAACGAACCCTTCATCGCTCTGAACTGCGCGACGCTGAGTGGCGACCTCATCGAGAGCGAGCTGTTCGGTCATGAAAAGGGGGCGTTTACCGGGGCCCACAAATCGAAACCGGGCAGTATCGAGCTGGCCGAGGGCGGCACACTCTTCCTCGATGAGGTCGGGGAGCTCGGGGTCGGCGTGCAGGCGAAGCTGCTTCGTGTTCTTCAGGAGCGGCAGTTTCAGCGCGTTGGGGGCACGAAAACCCTCGATGCGGACATTCGAATCATCGCAGCAACCAACCGGGACCTCCGGCAGGCCACGGAAGAGGGCGGCTTTCGGGAAGACCTCTACTACCGGCTCAACGTCGTTTCCATTCGCCTGCCGCCCCTCCGTGAAAGGCCAGAAGACTTGCAACCGCTCGTCGAGCACGCTCTCGCTCGCTACACCGCGGAGCTTGGGCGTGCGCCGCTTGCGATCTCGGACGAGGCTTGGGGCTTGCTGCGAGCGCACTCATGGCCGGGGAACGTTCGCGAGCTCAACAACGTCATCGAGCGCGCGGTGGTCCTGGCGCCTGACGACCGGATTGAAGTCGACGACCTGCCCGAAGAGCTTCGTGAGCTCGAGGCGCCGCGTGATCACGAGGCGAGCGCCGTGCGTCCCATCCCCTCCGACACCACGGAGATCCGTCCTTACCGTGACGCCGTGCGCGAGGCAAAGCGCGCCATCATTCGTCGCGCGCTGGAAGAAACCGGGGGCCACCAGACCAAGGCCGCCGATCTTTTGGGGGTACGGCAGCCCTACCTTGCGCGGCTGATCAAGAACCTTGGCGTGCCAAAGCCGTGAGGTCCTCGCACTCGCTCGGCAGCGTGACGAGGAACGTGCTGCCTTTCCCCTTTTCGCTCGTGACCGCGATGTCGCCCCCGTGCAGGCGGACTAGCTCTCGGGAGATCGACAGCCCGAGGCCCGAGCCGCCCCGCGGGTGGCCGGAGCGGTAGTAGCGATCGAAGACGTGTCCCAGCCCGTCGGGCGAGAGACCGATGCCGGTGTCGACGACCTCGATTTCTACGGTGTCGGC
>JAUXFZ010000380.1 GCA_030622585.1 Myxococcales bacterium | reverse complement strand
GTTCAACGTGGACTTGAGTGGCAAAGCCGTGATTCCGGAGTTCTGGTTAGACGCGCTACAGGCTATATTCGCGGGAGGGGCGACGGAGATCGAGATTGACGAGCTCAACGCATCCGTTGCGGTGCGCGCGGGCGCAAGCGGAGCCGATGTGCTGCTGTCACGCGCCCAGCTTCCCGAGACCGTACAGATCCCCATCATTGACGGCTCCGGGGATGCCTGTGCAGCGTGCAACGCGATCGGCAAGGACAGCGACTGCCAGCTCAACGGTTTCTGCGTGGCTGGCGACCTGGAGCTCCCGCTCGATCCGGAGGTTGGCACTTTCACGGCGAATGCGTTTGGCACCGTCCTCATCGGATGGAACGAGGACTTTCTTCCACCCGTTCCCGCCGTCTTTGGCAATCCTGCCGGGCCGAACGGTGTGAGGTGGCAAAACGGCGTGGTCGTCGCCCACGAGTGCTACATGGGCACAGCCAACGCGGGCGAGACCGCTGGCGTGCCTCTCGTCGATCAGGACCTGATCGAGCTCCCGATCATCACCCCGCCCCTGCTCTGCGGCGACGGCGTGATCCAGCCAACTGAGGAGTGTGACGACAACAACACCACGAACGGCGACGGATGTGCGTCCGATTGCACGATCGAGCCAATCACGAAGGTGATCTCGGTAGCTTGCCGCGACAACGTGGTGGCGGAGGTCTGGGACATTGGGTACGAGCTCACGTTCGATCCACTCGAGCCAATCCTTGCCGGTTCGTCGTTTAGCGCAGACCTCACGGCCGTCGCGATGATTCGCGAGCCCATTCTGGATGCGCTCCAGGCCGTTTTTGCGGGTGGGCTGACCGTCGTCGACATCGTCGACTTGAATGCCACGGTCGCGGTGCGCTCGGGGGCGAGTGGGTCGGACGTACTGCTGAGCTTCGGCAGCGGACCGGTTACGATTCCAACGACCACGAATTGCCTCACGTGTGACGCAATGGGCGCAGAAAAATCGACCCAGTGCCTGAACAACGGGTTCTGTGTGACTGGTGATGCGCCTGTCCCGGTCGGCCCGGTGGTCGGTACCTTCGCGGCGGACGCCTCCGGTGATGTCCTCATCGGCTGGAGCCAAAACGCGCTTCCCCCTACTGTCTCTTACACCGATCCAGTCGGTCCGAATGGCATCCGGTGGCCAGGAGGAGGCGCGCTCACCGTTGCGCATGAGTGCTACATGGGCACCGCCGACGCCGGAGGAACCACTCTGCTCACCCTTCCGGACGCCGATCTGATCTCGACCCCGATCCTCCAGTGAGAAGGTCAGTTCACGCTAAAGACATCGTCGCTGATTTCGGTGCCGATCGAGGTGTTGCGCCGGATGATGTCGGCGAGTGTCGTGCTCTCGACGTCGGCGATCTCTGCGGCCGAGAGGTTCACCTCATACCAGTAGCGATCCCCATTTCGCAGGGCTTCGAATTGCCTCTTGATCACCTCGAACGCCAATTCGCCCACGTGCCCGCCGTTGATCGGGTCCTCCGCGAGTGTGCCGACCCAGAGATCGACGTCGCCGACGTCGGTGTACACCGATGCCAAGGCGGCCTGGACATCGGGGTCGCTGCTGACTTCAGCGAAGCTCGCCCTCGTCGGGAGGTTCAGGGCCAGACGGCCGTCGTTGTAGCTCGGCAGGCCGTGGTCGCGGCCGCGCTGGATGTTGAGCGCCGCCAGGTCGAAGCCACCCGCCCCCGGTGGGCCGAACAAGAAGTCACGGACGTCGTCCACCAGCTCGGTGTCGACCGTCGCACAAGCTTGGCTCGCGAGACCGCGTAGAAGGGGCTCGATGCCGCCTTCGTCGACGAGTCGGTCGGGCCGGAAGAACGCATCTCGCAGCGGAAGGTTGCCCTCGGGGATCGGATTCAGGGTCGCATCGAGGCGCGACAAGGTCGGGCTCAGTGCGCTATGCCCAAATCGATAGATCGCCGTCGAGAACTCATTGGTGATGGCGGGGCTCACGACCCATCGGTATCCGAAGTACGGTATCAACGCGTCGGGGCCTAGCAATGCCGGCAAGAACTCGTTGTATGTGATGACCTGGATGAGCGCGCCAACGATGCGCCGCGCCTCCTGGTAGATGTCTTCCCCTGAAAGCGTTGGATCGCTCGTCGCGATCTCCAGCGCCAACCGGTTGTGCTCGCGCAGAAAAAGGGTGTGCATCGCGGTCAAACCGAGTTGCTCGTTGGCTCTGACGTCGCCGGCGAGAAACAGCCCGGGACCGGTGCCCCCTGCATTGGGCAGGCCCGTGGTATTGAACGGAGGCAGATCGCCGGCGCTGACCCGTAGCTGCCCGGTGCCGTCATTGGTGCGCAGCGTGGCCGCGCGAAGGTCGTCTGAACCGTAGACGTTGGACGCGTCGAGGAAGTGCGTGATCTGGTTGAGCTGTTGGCGTGGAAAGGCTGCATCGTTTCCCGTACCGGGGTGATAGACGGATCGGTCGAAGCCCATCGTCACCGCCCCCGTGCTCGTCGGGTCGAACGAGGGGTCGCCCGAGGGAACGGAAATCGGCGCTGACTCGACGGGGGCCTGTGCCGCGGTGAGATCGATATCGTGATCGATGAACTGACCCCATTGCCAGAGCAAATCACTCGCCCCCGACGGGTTTGGCCCGGCCTGCGAGTCCACGCAGAGCGCATTGCTGACTGCGCGGGGAGATGCACGCCCGGCTCCAGCCATCGAGGCAACCCCGTCGCCATAAGCGACGGGCATCGAGCGGGTTAGCGGCGTATTCGCGGCACCCAGCTTGAAGTGAGTTTCGTGGTTGCCCGTGCCGTCGATGCTTCGGTACCGGCCCGTGGGTTGTTCCGAGGGGTCGGGGGGAACAACGCTGGCTGGATCCACGTTGGCGTCCGGGGAAATCCTGTCCAGCAGTATTTGTGTTGCGTCTACCGGCTCGCAGTCAACGGCGATGTTGGGCAGGAGCAGGAGCGCCACGAGCAGGTGCTTCGACACGGTCGTCCATTCGGTTTTCATGGGACAATCTCTCTCGATCGGGATGAACAATCTGATATATCGAAAATTGACGTGAGTTGGAAGACGCAACGGCCGGCGGATCAGCATTATCCGAATCTGACTACTGGGAGCGCCGTAAAGTTGTGGTGTGGCCGTGCGCGCAACATCACAACCCCCAAGGTCCCCCAATGAGCACCGCCCAGCTCGCATGTGCCTCGGCCCTGGCGATCGCTTTGCTCCATGCCTGCAGCCGGCCGAAGGCGCCCGAGAGGAGCCCCAACGTTCTGGTGATCACGGTGGACACGCTGCGCGCGGACCGCCTCGGCTGCTACGGCTTCGACGCGGCGCGGACAGCCAACATCGACAAGCTATCGAGAGAGGGGATTCGCGTGGAACACGCTGTAGCTTCGGCCCCGATCACGATGCCGTCCCATACCTCGATCTTCACCGGCTTCGATCCCCCCGCACATGGCGTTCGAGACAATGGCACCTATCCCGTACCGGAGGAGATCGAGACTCTCGCGGAGCGCCTCAAGAGCGCTGGTTACCAAACGCAAGCTTTCGTGTCCGCGGAGGTGCTGCACAGCCGGTACGGTCTGGCGCAGGGTTTCGACGGATACGACGACGAGCTTTGGAACGAGGCGGAGCCGACGGACTTCAAGCGCCAGGAGCGCTCTGCTCACAAGACCATGGATCGCGTTCTCCAATGGCTAGACGGCCGCCCCGCGTCAGCCGAACCCTTTTTCTTGTGGGTCCACCTTTTCGATCCGCATCAGCCTTACAACCCCCCGCCCGCTGAAGCGCGAAGTCGGAGGCCAAGCGGTCTTAGGAAGACAAG
>JAUXFZ010000422.1 GCA_030622585.1 Myxococcales bacterium | reverse complement strand
TACGCAGATCGAACCGGCATTGATCTATCGAGTGCCCGCGATCGCTGGGCGGCCTGGTGGGCACTGACCTGGTCGGACCGCATTGGGGACGACGAACGGGGATCGGCCCCGCGATCAGGGGTTTGATCCCAACCGGTAGTCGCAAGATCGGATGCCGGGATCACCAACAAGATGGGCGGCAGGCCGGAGCATAGCGAATTCAAAGGGCCTGTGTGCGCTGCGAGCAACGCGACATAACATTCAGGCGCGAGCTCGACTGGGTCTGAGGGAAGACCGAGATGACGGAGGATTCGGCGGATGGCGCTCGAGAGCAGGATGGCGGCCACGAACCGCAGGCGCCCGCCGCAGTCGGGGCACTCGAGCACATCGATGTCGAGGCCGCGGCGCATGAGCTCGGCCCACGTGCGGTTGCATGAAGCGCGGACCTTTTGTGGGGTCGTTGCTGATGATGCGCGCTCAACCTGCGGCCGCCCGAAGTCAACGACCTCGCGGCGCCACTTCGCGTTCGGCGCGAGCACGCCGTGATAGACGATGAGGTTCACGTACGGGCGCGGAATCAGCGCGGCGAGCTTTTCGAGCCGGGATGAAACTTTCCCAGGGACGAAACCTTCCCAGGGACTTCAGGAGCAAACTCGGCAAAAATCCCTGCAAAAATTACCGGCCGCACGCTGGCTGCAACCTGGGTACGCACGTCCCTGCCTGCTCATCTCCTCGCGTCCGGCAGAGTATCATGTCGGTGGCGAGCTCAACCTGGGAAGGCCTGTGCCGCTAAGCACGCACATGGACGCGCACCTTGGCTCGCATGCGCAGCCGCGTTTGGCGGCGGCTTTGCAGCCTGCTTCACCACCTCACGGCACTCTCAGGTCAACCAGCAAAAAGAAAGGCACCTAGCGTTTTCGCTAAGTGCCTGACTTCGTTGGTTGCGGAGGCCGGATTTGAACCGACGACCTTCGGGTTATGAGCCCGACGAGCTACCATGCTGCTCCACCCCGCGGCCTCTTTATAGTCATGGGCTTTGACTTGTCAAAAGGAGCCAGGGGGCTAGGTTTTCCTGATGATTTCGGCGGGTTTCGGGCGAGGAGCGTGGCTGCTGTTAGGGCTATCATTCGTGAGCCTCGGTTGCGAAGGCGAGGCGCCTGCCAAAACGGGTCCCAATGGGCCTCCACCTGCGCGGGTCGCGGTGGCCGAGGTGCGGTCGGGAAGCATCGAAGCGCAGTGGTCGTTTCTTGGTGACGTGAGCGCGCTGCAGCATGCGCGGCTGGCGTCGGGGGCATCGGGCGAAGTGCGACGCGTGCTGGTTCGCGTCGGGGACAAGGTCGAGCGCGGTGACTTGCTGGTCGAGGTGGACCCCTCCCTTGCGGCGGCGCGGGTTCGCGCGGCGTCGGCCTCCAAGCAAGCGGGCTCGGCCGAGCTCGAACGTGCACGGCGTGACGCAGAGCGGTTGAACGTAGCGGGTCCGGACATCGCCGCCGCAGCTGAGATCGAACAAGCCAACTCGGAGCGGAAGCGGGCCGGTGCGGAGCGGGGACGTCTCCGAGCGGCCGAGGCAGAGGCGCGTGCGGAGCTCGGGCGACATCGGGTCACGGCGCCGTTCGATGGTGTCGTTGCTGCCCGACACGTGGATCCGGGTGATTGGGTCGACCCGGGAGTTGAAGTGATCGAACTCATCGATGATCACGACGTCGAAGTGCTGGCCTCGATCCCGCCGGACGTCGCGCGATTTCTTTCGGTCGGCGACAAAGCCACGTTCGGGCGCAGAGGCGAAACCATCAGGGCTACGATTCGTGGCATCGTGCCGGCGCTGGATGCTGAATCGAGGACAGTTCGCGTGCGATTGGTTCCTGGCGAACCGACGACTTGGCTGTTACCTGGGGCAGCGGTCGATGTGGTGCTGACCATCGAACGGAGCGAGGAAGGCGCGCTCGTCGTGCCACGCGATGCGCTGGTGTACGGCATTGCCAAGATTCAAATTGTGAAGTCACTCGACGGGGTGGCGGAGCCCTTGCCGATCGAGATCCTTGCGCGTGGGCGGGACGAGGTCCTGATCCGAGCCGAAGGGCTCGCAGCCGGAGACTCGGTGGTGACGCGCGGCAACGAGCGGGTGTTCCCCGGGCAGCCTCTCATCGTGTTGGAAGACTGAACGAGCCATGGCCGACGAGACGCACCGGCACGACGAACAGCCTAGCGGTCTTACGTGGCTCGCGATCCAGCGCCCGATTACGGTCATCGTCGGCATCGTACTGGTCGTATTGTTTGGTGCACTCTCGGTGGTCGACCTGCCGATTCAGCTTACGCCCGACATCGCCACGCCCACGATCAGCGTAAGCACCACGTGGCCGGGCGCCGCGCCGGTAGAGATCGAAACCGAGATCCTCGAGCCGCAAGAAGATGTGCTCAAGAACGTGCAAGGGCTCACGCGCATGGAGTCGACCGCGCGCATGAACAGCGGGAGCATCACGCTCGAGTTCGAGGTCGACACGGTCATCGAGGAAGCGCTCGTCCGGGTGACCAGCAAGCTCAGTCAAGTGCCGAGCTATCCCGACTCGGTGCGGGAGCCGGTCGTCCAGACGGCCAACAGTGCCGGTCCGCCGCTGGCCGTGATTGCCATTCGTGATCCGAAGAAGGGCAGCGTGGCGGCCTATCGCACCTGGGTCGAGAACGAAATTCTGCCGGAGATCGATCGCATTCCCGGCGTGGCGGGCATCTTCTTCATCGGCGGCCAAGACACCGAGGTGCATGTGCTGTTCGACGCCCAGGCGCTCGCGGCCCGCGGGCTCTCGGTGCAGGGCGTGGCCGACCGCGTGCGCAGCGAGCTCCGTGATCTGTCCGGGGGGGACGTGACCCTCGGCAAGCGGCGCTACTTGGTACGCACCGCCATCGCGCCGGAGACGCCAAGCGCCCTCGAAGAAGTGGTTCTCGGCGCGAGCAGCGGTGGCACTCCGATTCTGCTCGGCGACGTGGCCGATGTGAAACTGGCGCTTCGCAAGCCAACCGGCGTCGCGTTCGTGCAGGACCGGCCAGCCATGGTGATGCTGCTTTCCCGCGAAGCGGGGACGAACGTGCTCGAAGTGACGCGTGAGGTGCACCAGGTGGTGGAGCGACTGCAGCGCGAGAAGTTCAATCGCGAGGGGCTGGAGATCGAGATCCTAGCCGACCAGGTCGAATACATCGAAGGCGCGCTCCAGCTGGTCCAACAAAACCTGCTCCTTGGCGGGATACTCGCCATCATCGTTCTCTTCTTGTTCCTGAGGACTTTCGGAGCATCCGCGGTGATCAGTATCGCCATCCCCGTCTGCGCGTTTGCGACGGCCCTCGGAATGCAGGCCCTCGGCCGCACGATCAACGTCGTTTCGCTAGCGGGAATCACATTCGCGATCGGCATGGTGGTCGACAACTCGATCGTTGCGCTCGAAAGCATCGACACCTGGCGAACGCGCGCGCCCGACACGAAGCTGGCTGCGTATCGCGGCATCCGCGACGTGTGGGGTGCACTCGTCGCTTCGACGGCAACGACGGTCGCGGTGTTCATCCCGATCGTCTTATG
>JAUXFZ010000404.1 GCA_030622585.1 Myxococcales bacterium | reverse complement strand
TGTGTAACCCAGACGTCACCGAGTGTTTCACGCGCGTACAAGAGAAGTTTCCGGGGACGCGCCTAAAGCAGACCGTCTCAGGTCTTCTCGCGCAGCACATTCCGAGGACCAGCACCACGGTGCGCCTGAGCTATCGGTTCTTCGCAGACGACTACGATGTTCGCGCCCACACGCTTCTAGGGGAGATCTACCAGTACGTGACCGAACGCGCGTACGTCAGCGCCCACTATCGAGCGCACCGCCAGACCGCCGTGTATTTCTGGACGTCGAATCTTGGCCTAGCGGATTTCGATCCTGGCGCTCCGCGCACATCGGATTCGGACTTGGCGGAGTTCTGGGCTCACGAATGGGGCGCCAAGTTTTTGTTTCACATCACCCCGCCCGGCCGGACTCGTCAGCACGACATCGACGTCTATTTCAACCGATACACTCGTACGAACAACCTGAGGGTGAACGTGCTAAGTATGGGCTACGGCTACAATTTCTGAAGGATGAAGCGCTTGTTGGTTCGGTTGGTGGTTGGTCTCGTAGCGTTCGTCGCTCTTGTGGCACTTGTGCTCCACGTTCGCTACGGAGGCGGAGAGCCATACACCGACCTCAGCGGCACGCCGATCTTCGAGGAGAGCATTCTCGAGGTCGTGGTGACGAGCCCCGAGCCCATTGGCAATCTTGGCGTATCCGCCGATGGCCGCGTGTTCTACACCATTCACCCGGAGAGCCGCCCCACGGGAGCCAAGCTGCTCGAGTGGGTCGACGGCGCGCCGAAAGCCTTTCCAAGCGACGATGCACAGTCGCTTTTCGAAACCCCGTTGGGAGTCGCCGTCGATCGGCAGAACCGCCTGTGGACCATCGATCACGGCAACCACGGGACGGGCAAGGCACGGCTCCTGGCGTTCGATCTGTCGACGGGCGAGGTAGTGCATGACCACGTGTTCGATTCATCGGTCGCGCAACTGGGTTCGTTTCTGCAGGACCTGCAAATCGATTCGACCGGAAAGCACGTCTTCATCGCCGACGTGAGCTTCTGGCGAAAGACTGCGGGCCTCGTCGTTTATGACGTCGAATCCGGCAAAGCGCGTCGGGTACTCGATAGCGATCCTTCGGTATCGGCCCAGGACTGGCTGATTCGCAACCCCACCAAGGACATGGTGTTCTTCGGGGTCGTGGTGCTCAAACCGGGTGTCGACGGCATCGCGATCGATCGCAGCGACGAGTGGCTCTACTACGGCGCGATGGCGCATGACACGATGTATCGCATCAAGGTGGCCGACCTCCTCGACGAGTCGCTCAGCCCCGGCGCACTTGCCGCACGAGTCGAAGCGGTCGGCGCCAAGCCGCTCAACGACGGGCTCAGCACCGACAACGACGGCAATCTCTTGATCACCGATGTCGAGCACAACGCCGTGATGCGAATGAAGCCTACCGGCGAATTGACCACGTTGATTCGAAGCGACCGTATTCGGTGGGCTGACGCTTTGAGCTACGGCCCCGGGGGCTGGCTCTATGTCGCCGACAGCGCGATCCCCGATCAGATGTTGCAGTCGAAGGCACATATGGCTGCCAGCGCGCCGTACTTCATCTTCCGGTTCAAGCCGGACATCGACGGGGTCCCAGGGCAATAGCCGGCGGGCCGATCACCGGGCTAGCTTCTTGCCTTTGAAGCCCACGAGGAAGTTGATCCCCAGGACGTGGGTCAGCCGATTGGGTTGTCGCGATACGTAGACATTGAGGTAGCCGACCTCAATTCGAAACAGCTTCTCGAACGCGTAGATGGCCAGCCCGAGGAAGACGCGGTTCTGGTCGAAGCCTTGCTTGGCCCAGTCAGCCCCCTGGATGCCGACGAAGAGCTCATCCCAGAACGCAATGCCGACGGGCACCGACTTCTTCGGACGGTAGTTGAGCCTGACAAACTCGCGAAACCGATGGGCTGTTCCACTTCCCGCATTGGAGAAGCGTTGTTCGAAGCGACTTCGGGATTGGAACCACAGTCCTTGCCTGCTTCGGTAATCGAAAATGACTTGCTCCCAGACGCGCTGCTCATCGGTGCGTTGGCCTGTCGCATCAAACCATTCGGGCACCCACGCGTACCCGGCCCACAGAGACACCCAAGGAGCAAACGCATACCCGACGCCGGGACGAAGAATGTGAACCGTTCCGCTCTCACCGCGCCGAGCGTGGACATCGAGCCAGAACGTGGGGCTCGGCTCGTCTGCAAAGACCTGCCCCGTCGCAAACAGGGCTGCCCACATTGCGAAGTCCTGATCGGTCTGCGCACTCGCCGCGCGGGCGGAGCCCACCGCAATGACGACAACACCGAGAAACAGGCAGAATCGAACGGCCAACAGAATACGGATACTACTACGTCGTGCGCCTGCGACTAGCGCAACATCGTGCGGAGACCCTTCTTCCACCGCTCCACCAGGTCGTCATAGTGCGCGTCATTCTCTCTGAAGATCCGCTCCATGGCCAGGCCACGCATGAAGTAGAGCGTCATCTCGACTGCGATTTTGGCTTGGCGATCCCCTCGGCCCGTGAGCTGCTTGAACCCCGCATAGATGCGGCCTCCTAGGCTCCGCTCGAAGGCTTCGAACCTTTCGAGAAGCTCGGGATCGGTGCGCGCCGCGACCATGAGCTCGACGACGGCCCAATAGAGCGGCCCCGAGAACCCCGCCCAGAGCATGTCGACCGTGGCGTCGATTGGGTCCTCGCCTTTTTCGAGCCGTGCGTTGAGCTCGGCCTCGAACTCCTTCGAACGCTCATCGGCCAGGTGCTCGATCGCGCCGACCAACAAATCGGCCCTACTCGGAAAGTGATGAAGCTGCGCGCCTCGAGAGAGTCCGGCACGCTCACCGACCTCGACGGTCGTCGTCCTCGGGTAGCCGACGTCGATCAAGCTCTCGATCGTGGCGTCTAACAACTTCCCACGGGTGATCCGACGGCGCTCCGCTTGGGGCACTCGCTCCCGCTTCCGGGCGACGTCCGTTCCAGCTTTCTTCACGCTCCCGGGCTCCTCAATCGCGACGGTACATGGTCACGACTGCGGCGCCGCCGAGGCCGAGGTTGTGCTGGAGGGCGACGCGTGCGCCCTCGACTTGACGGTCTTCCGCCTGGCCTCGCAGATGCCAGACCAGCTCCGCGCATTGCGCAAGGCCCGTCGCCCCGAGCGGGTGTCCCTTCGAAAGAAGGCCACCGCTTGGATTGGTGACGAACTTACCGCCGTAGGTGTTGTCACCGTCCTCGATGAACTTCTCGGCCTCGCCTTCGCCGCAAAGGCCCAGCGCTTCGTAAGTGAGGACTTCGTTGGTCGTGAAGCAATCGTGAAGCTCGATGACATCGACATCCTCCGGGCCGATCCCGGACTCTTCGTACACCGCTTGCGCTGCGTTCTTTGCCATGTCGAACCCGACCATCTTGATCATCGAGTCGCTGAAGCTCGTCCCGTAGTCAGTGCGCATCGTTTGGCCTGCGATGTACACGGGATTGGAGATGCCCTTCTTCTTCGCGAAATCATCGGAGCACACGATCGCGGCGGCGGCGCCACAGGTCGGAGGGCAGCACTGGTAACGCGTGAGCGGATCGAACACTTCGGGTGAAGCGAGGATTTCTTCGACCGAGAGCAGGTCGCGGAAGAGCGCGTACGGGTTCTTTGCCGCGTGC
>JAUXFZ010000220.1 GCA_030622585.1 Myxococcales bacterium | reverse complement strand
GTTCTCGCCCAGGCTGGCGACCGCCAGGCTGACCGCGGCGCCCATACCGGCGATGCCGGGCACGTTGAGGGTGCCCGAGCGCAGCCCATTCTCATGGCCGCCGCCAAGCATCTGGGCGACCGGGGTGCCGCGCGTCTGTGACGACTTTCGGACGTAGAGCGCGCCTACGCCCTTCGGCCCGTACATCTTGTGCGCCGTGACGCTTACTAGGTCGACGTTCAGCTCGTCTACCGAGAAAGGCAGGTATCCGAGGCCCTGGGCGGCGTCACAGTGAAATACGATCCCGCGCTCGGCGGTGAGCGCGCCTATCGCGGCGAGATCCTGAACGACACCGATTTCGTTGTTCGCGAGCATTACGCTCACGACGCCCGTGTCGTCGGTCAGCGCGTCGGCGAGCGCGTCGACCGAGATGAGCCCCCGTGCGTCGACCTCGAGCCAGGTCACGCGCCAGCCTTCACGCTCGAGCGCAGCGCACGTATCGACGACGGCCTTGTGCTCCGTACGAACCGTCACGATGTGCGTCTTGTCTCCAGCGCACGCCTGGGCCGCCCCGCGGAGCGCTAGGTTGTCGCTCTCGGTCGCCCCCGAGGTGAACACGATCTCGTCCGGCTTTGCCCCAAGCAGTCGAGCGAGCTGGGCGCGCCCCCGCTCGACCGCATCCCGCGCGTCCCTTCCGTGGGCGTGCGTCAGGCTGGCCGCGTTCCCGAAGCAGGCCTCGAAGTAGGGAAGCATCGCCGCAAGGACCCGCTCGTCGACTGGGGTCGTCGCGTGATGGTCCATATAGATCGGCATTTTGCTCATCGGGTTGGCTAAGCCTAGCGTTGATCTATGCTCCCGCCATGGCAGGAGCGAGCATCCTTTGTGCGACCGATCTGACCTCCGCGGGCCCCCGGACGGTCGACCTCGCGATTGCGACAGCCAAAGCGTTTGGCGTTCGTCTCGACCTCGTTCACGTCCTCGATGACGCGGACTCCTGGTGGCCGGAATCGCCGGAGCTCGAGGCGGCCGCCGAGGCGGCACGAGAGGAGTCGACCCGTTACGAAGCTGCGCTCGAAGCCGAGCTTCAAAAAGAGCAGGCGCGCTGCGTCGCCGCCGGCATCGAAACTGAAGCGTTCGTGGTTCGCGGCAGGCCGTGGCGCGTCATTCCAGAGTTGGCCGAACAGCGAGGCTCCTTCCTCATCACCATCGGGCCGTATGGCTCGAGCGGCCCGCGTTCGGTCGACAGCAAGGGGACGACCGAGTTGGTGCTGGGCTCGACTGCGGAGCGGGTGATCCGCGCAGCCGATCGTCCGGTGTTCATCGCGACCGGCGAGGCGCCGATTCCCGACGGTCTTCAGGGCACCCAGTGGTTTGTCGGCACCGACTTCTCCGAGTCGTCGTTGGCGGCTGTCTCCTGGGCGAAGCGCGCGGCCGCGCGTGTCCATGGCGAGCTGCACGTCGCCAACGTCGTCATCCCCGCAGGCGGCGAAGAGAAGCCCGACGAGGCGCGCACCTGGCGGCAGTTGCTGCGCGATCAAAGCAAAATCGAAGCAGGTCAGAAGCTTTCGGCGTACGTCGAGGAGCACGCGCCCAACGCGCAGTCGCACCAGGTCGTTTCGGCCGATTATGCCTCCCGGGCCATCTGCGACGCTGCCAAAATGGTGACGGCCGACATCCTCGTGGTGGGCACCCATCGGCAAGGGGTCCTTGGACGGCTGCTCCTCGGAAGCACCGCGTCTCGCTGCATCCGCATCTCGTCTGTGCCAGTGCTAATGGTCCCCGAGCAAGCTCGGTAGTCCGTCTAGGCTTTCGGTGTTGTTGTCCCGCTGGTACTGCGCGATGCCTTCCTCACCCTTGTTGTCGGCCCAGCGCTGAAGCTGGTCGCGTCCGCCTTTGTGCTCGTATATCGGCACGCCGTAGCCGCAGGAGTCACTGATGCGGGTCGCGCGAACGCGGATGATCGAGCGCACTCCAGGATACTCGTCGAAGTGCTCGCTGAGCCTTTCGAACTCTGCGTCGTTCGGTTCCACGGCATCACCGACTCCATGTATGCGCACGATGCGGGGCCGGCCGTCGAACGCGCAGAACATGACGCAGATGCGGCCGTTCTCTCGAAGGTGCGCGATGGTTTCAACACCGCTACCGGTGAGGTCCAGGTATGCGATCGTCCGATCGTCGATGACCGCGAAGGTGCCCGCGAGGCCCTTTGGAGACACATTGATGTGCCCGTCCGGGTTCAGCGGCGCGGTTGCCACGAAGAACATTTTCTGTTCCTCGATGAAGGCTCGAAGCTTGTCGTCGATCGCGTCGTAAGTCTTGGCCATGGGCCAACCTTGACACTCACCCGGGGGTACTCTAGATCCCCATATAGGACTGAAACAGTCCCCTATGTAAAGTACTGAAAATGCTACGCATTTCAAAAATGACGGACTATGCAGTCGTGTTGGCGACACACCTGGCCGCCACGGAGGGGCCGCACGCTGCCCGTGACTTGGCGGTGCAGACCCAAATCCCGGAGCCCACGGCGAGCAAGGTGCTGAAGAAGCTGGCTCGCGCAGGAGTCGTCGTTTCGCAGCGTGGAGCCAAGGGTGGCTACACGCTCGCGCGCTTGCCCGAGCAGATCGGCGTCAACGAAGTCATTGAAGCAATCGAGGGTCCGATCGCCGTTACGGAGTGCTCGGACGAGACGACCGACTCGCTGTGCGAGTACGAAACCAACTGCGGCGTTCGCGCCAACTGGCAGCGAATCAACGTTGCTGTCCAGCGGGCTCTGTCCGAAATCACGCTGGCGGACATGGCGTTCCCAGGCACGGCGGAGCTCGTGCTGATTGCGCGCTCGAGCCAAGAGGCCGAACGACTGCGCGCGGCCGAGCCGATGGAGTAACTCATGTCCGCATCAACCGAACAGATCGATAGCATTCTCGAGAAGAAATACGACGCCGGTTTCGTCACCGACATCGAAGAGGAGTATGCGCCGCCCGGTTTGAGCGAAGACATCGTCGCCTTCATCTCGAACAAGAAGCAGGAGCCGGAGTGGCTGCTTCAGTGGCGCCTCAAGGCGTACCGTCGATGGCTCGAGATGAAGGAGCCCACCTGGGCCAAGGTCAGCTACCCAAAGATCGACTACCAAGAGATGTGCTACTACGCCGCGCCCAAGACGAACGAGAACGCGCCGAAGAGCCTCGACGAAGTCGACCCGGAGCTGCTCGCGACGTATGAAAAGCTGGGGATTCCGCTCCACGAGCGTGAGATCCTTGCCGGCGTGGCGGTCGATGCCGTGTTCGACAGCGTGTCGGTAGCCACGACGTTCCGCGACAAGCTCGCCGAGGTCGGTGTGATCTTCATGCCCTTCTCCGAAGCAGTGAAAGAACACCCAGAGCTCATCAGAAAGTACCTTGGCTCGGTCGTTCCCGTCTCCGATAATTTTTTCTCTGCACTCAACAGCGCGGTCTTCAGCGATGGGTCCGTCGTCTACGTTCCCAAGGGCGTGCGTTGCCCCATGGAGCTGTCGACGTACTTCCGTATCAATGCGGCGAACACCGGGCAGTTCGAACGGACCCTCATCATCGCTGACGAGGGGAGCTACGTGAGTTACCTCGAGGGCTGCACTGCGCCGATGCGCGACGAGAACCAACTTCACGCTGCGGTTGTCGAGCTCGTCGCGCACGAGGATGCCCAGATCAAGTACTCGACCGTGCAGAACTGGTATCCGGGCGACGAGAACGGGAAGGGCGGCATCTTCAATTTCGTCACCAAACGTGGCCTTTGCGAAGGCGCGCGTTCGAAGATCAGCTGGACGCAGGTCGAGACTGGCTCGGCGATCACGTGGAAGTACCCGAGTTGCATTCTCAAGGGCGACGACTCGATTGGAGAGTTCTACTCGGTGGCGTTGAGCAACCACCGCCAGCAGGCGGACACCGGGACCAAGATGATCCACCTCGGCAAGAACACGAGATCCACCATCATTTCCAAGGGGATCAGCGCGGGCCATGGGCGCCAAACCTATCGCGGGGGCGTGAAGATCTCCCGCGGTGCGACGAACGCCCGCAACTACACCCAATGCGATTCGCTGTTGATCGGCGACAAGTGCGCCGCTCACACGGTGCCGTACGTCGACGTGCGCAACAGCTCATCGAAGCTCGAGCACGAGGCGACCACCTCGCGCATCGGGGAAGACCAACTTTTCTATTGTCGGCAGCGGGGCCTCTCCGAGGAGGACGCGGTGAGCCTCATCGTCAACGGGTTCGCCAAGCAAGTCCTGAAAGAGCTGCCGATGGAGTTCGCAGTCGAGGCGCAGAAGCTCCTCGGCGTCAGCCTGGAAGGAGCTGTCGGTTGATGTTGAAGATCGAGAACCTGCACGTCGAGGTAGACGGAAAGCCCATTCTCAAGGGGATCGACCTCGAGGTCGGGGTTGGGCAAGAGCACGCGCTCATGGGGCCAAACGGCTCTGGCAAGTACACGCTTTCGTACGTGCTCGCCGGACGCGACGGCTACGACGTCACGAAGGGGCGTGTGCTCTATAAAGGGAAGGACCTGCTCGACATGCCGCCGGAGCTGCGGGCCGCCGAGGGGCTTTTCCTAGGCTTTCAATACCCCGTCGCGATTCCAGGTGTGAGCAACATCTATTTCCTGAAGGCCGCGCTCAACGCGATTCGAAAGCATCGCGGCGAAGAGCCGCTCGACGCGATCGACTTCATGAAGCTTTCGAAGGAGAAAGCCGCACTGGTGGAGCTCCCCGACGAGCTCACCTCGCGAGCGGTCAATGACGGCTTCAGCGGTGGTGAGAAGAAGCGTAACGAGATCTTTCAGATGGCCATGCTCGAGCCGTCGCTTGCAGTGCTCGACGAGACTGACTCCGGGCTCGATATCGACGCCCTCAAAGTCGTGGCCAAGGGTGTGAACGCCTTGCGCGGCCCCGACCGATCGATGCTGATCATTACCCACTATCAGCGGCTGCTCGATCACATCGTGCCGGACGTCGTGCACGTCTTGATTGATGGGCGAATCGTCCGAAGCGGAGACAAGGACCTTGCCAAGCAGCTCGAAGAAGAGGGGTACACCGACGTCCAGGACGCGCCACAGCTGTGACCGACGCTACCCGCCAGACGCTCCTCGGGAGCCTCCCCACCTCGTTCGACGCGGGGCCGGGATGGTTGCGCGCGCTTCGCGGCCGCGCGGCCGCGGCACTTCGGGAGCAGGGCCTCCCCACGAAGCGGACCGAGGCATGGCGGTTCACACCGGTGCGCTCGGTCGTCAGCGCCGAGTTCTCGCGCAACGACAGCGGTGTTCCCTCGCTCGTGTCGCCGG
>JAUXFZ010000451.1 GCA_030622585.1 Myxococcales bacterium | reverse complement strand
AGCCTTTTCCGAGATGTACGCTGCAGATCCAGCGACGACGATCGCGATCTCTAGGGCAAGAGCCATCCCCGTGTATGCGTCCGGCTTGGCGCCCTGGTCCATCGCAAGGATTCGACCGCCAGCAAATCCGGACCCGCACACGATGAACGCCAGCGCCGCGGCCAACCGCAAACGCTGGAAGGCGGCACCGAAAAGAGCAAAGGCGCCGAGCGCGGACCAAAGCCCTACGTTGACCGCCATCGACTCGATGTAGAGCCCAGCACGCTCTGCGCCGGAAAGCCCCATCCAGCTGGGCATGATCGAGCCCGCGAAAAGGCTGAGTAGGGCCCAGCCAATGGCGCCGAGGCCGAGAAGAAACAGAACGTTGCGGGACATGACACCAAGATACCGCCGTTCGCTTTTCAAAGAAAGTTAGTCCAATCTTCACGAGTGCCGAAGGTCCGCGCCGATGTGCTGTTGACGCAAAAAGGCCTCGCCCCGTCGCGGGCGCGAGCGCAGGCATTGATCCTAGGGGGCAAGGTATTCTCCGCAGATCGGCGCGTGGAAAAGAGCGGTCAGACGCTCGACGAGGACGCGCCCCTCGAGGTTCGCGAGCCCGATCACCCTTATGTCTCCCGAGGCGGCGTCAAGCTTGCGGGCGCGCTCGAAGCGTTTGGGTACGAGCCCGCCGGCAAGACGGTAGCCGACTTTGGCGCATCGACTGGGGGCTTCACCGACTGCCTGCTTCAGCGCGGCGCCGCCAAGTCCTTCGCGATCGACGTGGGGTACGGACAGCTGCACAACAAGCTCGTGCAAGACACGCGCGTGGTCGTCATGGAGCGGACGAACGCGCGGCATCTGAAGCGAGGTGCGCTGCCGGAGGAGGTCGATCTGGTCGTCATCGATGCATCGTTCATCGGTCTCGAAAAGCTTCTTCCCGCCGCGCGCGCGCTTCTGAAGGCCGAGGGCGACGTCCTGGCGCTCGTCAAACCCCAGTTTCAAGTCGGGCAAGACAAAGTTGGTAAGGGTGGCGTGGTCCGCGATCCAACCCTTCGGCGCGAGGCGACCGCGACTGTCGCGGCGGACGCCGAGAAACTGGGATTTGCGCTCATCGCTCAGGCGGACTGCGTGATCACCGGCCCGAAGGGAAATCAGGAGACGTTCATCTGGCTGCGTCGATCGCCGCCGGCACGCGCTCGATGAGCCCGGGCTCGACGACCATCCACCCCTGGTCGACCTTGCTCTTGCGGACCTTGACCCACCAGAACTGCTCGCATGCGGCTGGGTCCTCCTCGCTCAATCCTTCGAATGCGTCGTCCAGCGTGCATGGGGTCCAGCCCGGTCCTTCTTGCGTGCCGACCATGCACATGCCCCGCGAGTTGTAGAACAGAAAGCTCCCCACCTCGCCCCGTGCGACGGCAAGGTAGGTCCGCTCGACCTCGATGCCCTGGTCCCAGACCTTGCGTTTCACATACAAATCCCGTTTCGCCACGAGGCGTCGCGGCTTCCTGATGAGGATTTCGCTATCTTCCACGCCGATCAACGCGCCCTTCTTCCATGTGACGGTGGCCGTGATGAAAGAGGCGTGTGTCGGCTTCAGCTTGAGCTGCATCTTCCGGTATTTGTCGCCCCAGCGGAGGTCTCGAAAGTCTGCCGGGTAGGGCCAGCTATGTTTGGCGACCGCGTTGACCTTGTCGTCGTGGTCGCAGCCTCTGAGGCTTACGGCCGCCTGGGCGCTCGAGGTCCCGGGCGAGCTATCGCCCTTGTTGCAACCCCCAGTGGCCACGAGCGTCGCGACGAGGATGGCGGTGTATGTCGAGAAGGCACGCATGGCACAAACCTGGTTCCCGGGGGTGGATTCGAACCACCATTCACAGGTCCAAAGCCTGTTGTCCTGCCCTTAGACGACCCGGGAGCGATTCTCCTCATAACACGCATGCGCTCCCCCTCAAGGGTCGCCCGCTCCGGGTTGCGCCGACGGCGCGAATAGTGCGATACCGAGCGCAGGTGCTCGGCCAGGGAGCGTGTCAGTGAGCGACGATCGGAAATACCCAGAGTGGTTCTTGTGGTTCACGGAGCACGGCGTTCGCGTTCTCATTTTGCTGGCCCTCGCGTTCGTGGCCTTCGTGTACACCCGCAGCCGATCGAACACCGAGGAGCGCTTGCTCGCGATTGAGGACACGGTCCGATACGAGTCGCCGCGCTCCTACGCGCCGCCCGATTTGGATGCCTATGCGGCCGCGGACGTCTCCGTGCGATCGCTCCCGGTTCATCAGGCCGTCTACGTTCCTGTCTATTCCCACATCTATTACGACGGCGGGCGCCCGTATCTCCTCGAAGCGATGCTGAGCATTCGCAACGTGGATCCCAAGCGGTCCGTGTACGTGAGTGCGGTGGAGTACTACGATACCAACGGCAAGCTCTCGAAGAGGTTCGTTGATCGATTGATCAAGCTCGATCCTCTCCAAACGATCGAGTTTCTGGTCGAGAGGCACGACGTCACCGGAGGCTCCGGTGCGAACTTCATCGTGGAGTGGCATATCGGGACCAACGACACACACGCGCCCCTCATCGAGGCTGTCATGGTGGGTCGGTCGGGAACCAATGCCATCTCGTTCGTCCGCAAGAGCGAGCCCTTGCCGCAGTGGATCGCGGACTAGTTCGCCCGCGTCATTTCGCGACGCGAACAGGCGGCGGCAGGTAGAGTGGGTCCAACGCTTCGGGCTTGGGCAGATACATTCGAAACTGCAAAGAGAACGGACGATCCGGCGCGGGCAGCCAGTTGCTCTCCTTCTCCCGGCCTGGGGACGCATGCTGAACGTAGATGGTCAGCGAGCCGTCCTCCCCGTATTCGAGCGTGCTTCGGTCGCCGATCGAGTAGCGCTGGATCGGATTGGCGACCATGAGTTGATCGGGGAGGCTGTACATCGTCATCGACCAGAACGCCTCGACCTCGGGCATCTCGTCCTTTTCGAAGCGCACGGCGTAGTCGTGCTTCGAGCCATCGAGTGGATCGCCCCCGGCGTCCCTGTTGCCGAATGGATAGTAAGCCTCGATGGCGTCGTTGCCATAGAGTCCCATCATCGCTGCGAAGGCGCGCACCAGGTACTTGGACCGCATGGCCTCGCCCGGGCCAAAGACACCGTCGATTCCCTCCCAGCCGTGGTCGGCGCGGACCGTGATTCCCTGCAACTCGCTCGGTTTGGCCGCCGCACGTTCCAGCGCCACGATTCCCCGCCCGACGCCCTCGTCGACGGTGTTCCGCAGCTCCCCGCTCAGCCCACGTGAAGCGGAGAGGGCCCCGGGCAGAATGCCGATTCGGGCGAATCGAGCCATGAGATCCTCCTCCTCT
>JAUXFZ010000293.1 GCA_030622585.1 Myxococcales bacterium | reverse complement strand
CGGACCGGGCAAAAGCCCAGGGATTTCGTGCCAGGAGCCTTATAGATGTCTCGATACACAGGACCACGGGTAAAGCGCATGCGAGCGCTCGGCATCGACCTGCCCGGCCTTTCGCGCAAGAGCATGTGGAACCGTCCGTATCCCCCCGGCGTCCACGGACCGAAGTCGGCGCGTCGCCGCAAGGTGAGCGACTTCAAAAAGCAGCTTCTCGAAAAGCAGAAGCTGCGTTTCAACTACGGTCTCAACGAGGGTCAGTTCCGACGGCTCTACCGGGAAGCGGTACACAGCAAGGACCCGTCCGGCGACAAGCTCGTCGAGTTCCTCGAGCGTCGCATGGACAACTTCGTATTTCGCTCCGGCTTCGCACCGACCATTCCCGCAGCACGTCAACTCGTCTGTCACGGTCACTTCCTCGTCAACGGCAAGCGCCTCGACATCCCGTCGTACCGCATGCGTGAGGGTGACGTCGTGAGTCTTCGCGAGCGCAGCCAGAACCTGACTACCGTCGCCGCTGCCCTCGAGGACGTGCGGATTGCGCGCCCCGACTGGGTCGAGTTCGACGAGGGCAAAGCGACCTCCACGGTCAAGGGCCTTCCCAAGGTGGACTCGGTGCCCTTCGCCCTCGAAATCGATCTGGTCATCGAGTACTACTCGAAGCGCCTGTAAGATCGACGTCGCCTGCGTCATCCCGGCCCTCAACGAGCAAGCCGCCCTTCCCCTAGTTCTGCAGGCCATCCCCCACCCCCCGGTTCGCCGCGTCATCGTCGCCGACAACGGCTCGACCGATCGCACGGCCGAGCTGGCGCGAGAAAACGGCGCTGAAGTCGTCCACGAATCCCAGCGTGGCTACGGTGCGGCCTGCTTGAAGGCCCTGGCCCACCTGGCCGAGGACCCGCCGGACGTCGTCGTCTTTCTCGATGGCGACTTCAGCGACCACCCAGGTGAGCTCGCATCGCTCATCGATCCGATCGCGATGGGCGACGCAGATATGGTTGTCGGCTCGCGCGCACGTGGCCGCCGCGAACGGGGCGCACTCAGCCCGCAGCAGCGGGTCGGCAACGCGATCGCCTGCACGGGGCTCCGCCTCTTGTACGGAGTCCACTACACCGACCTCGGTCCGTTTCGCGCTATCCGTTGGGAGACCCTGCAGGCTCTCGACATGCGAGACCGCAACTATGGCTGGACTGTCGAGATGCAGATCAAGGCCGCGCAGCGCGGTGTCGCCTACCGTGAGGTTCCGGTTTCGTACAGGCAGCGCGTCGGCGTTTCCAAAGTCAGTGGCACGATTCGAGGGTCGGTGGGTGCGGGCGTCAAGATCCTCTGGCTGCTAGGTCGCTACGCATGGAGCTAGCGCAGCTGGCCGTGTTCGTGCGGCCCCCGACCGCGGGCAAAGTGAAGACACGGCTGGCGGGTCTCTTCGGAGATCGCGGCGCGGCTGAGCTTTACCATGCCTTCGTCGAGGACACGCTTCGCATGTGCTCCCGTCTTCGCGCGGCGGGGCGCATCGACGTGACGCTCTGGTCGGCCGGGCCCGAAGACAAGATCGTGTCCGATTGGGCGGGGCGCTTCGATGCGCCGGCGCGCTTGCAGCCGGAAGGTGACCTGGGCGTGAAGCTGGGGGCGGCGTTCGACGAGGGTCTCCGGTGCTACGAACGCGTCGTGATCATCGGAAGTGACGCCCCCACTCTTCCGATCGGCCTGATCGGCGCGGCCTTGGCTTCCCTCGAAGACGCCCCGATGGTGTTGGGCCCGGCGAACGACGGCGGCTACTATGCGATCGGAGCCTCCCAGTCGGTGCGGCCTAGCTTCGAGCGGGTTCGCTGGTCCACCCCCGACGCCCTGCAGGACACCGTGACCGCCAACGTGAAGCGAAACGTCGCGCTCCTCGCGCCCTGGTACGATATCGATGAGCCGGAAGACCTCGACATCCTGCGAGCGCATCTGTCTGTCGATCCCAAGGCCGCGCCTGCGACCGCGCGCCAACTCGCCGCGCTCGCTCAAAGGTAGGGCGTCAACAGCCGGGCAGTCCCGTCGCGGACCTTCAGGAAGTTCGAACGTTCGTCGAGCTCCTCCGATGTCAGCAAGCGAGCATCCTCCAACCGATGACGGACGTGATCTTCGAGGCTGGCGCCGAGCTCCTCGTCGTAGCACTCGAGGTTGAACTCGAAGTTCAAGCGCAGGCTTCGCGGATCCCAGTTGGACGATCCGATCGAGGACCAGTACCCGTCGACTACGAAGAGCTTCGAGTGGTCAAACGGTGGCGGCGACAGCCACAATCGCACGCCCTCGCGCAGGACCTGTCGATGGTGCCCCCACATCGCCCAGCGGACGACCGGGAGGTTTGCGGTCTCCGGCACGATGATGTCCACCTCCACCCCGCGCTGTGCGGCGAGGTGCAACGCCTTGAGTAGCACTCTGTCCGGCAGGAAATACGGGGTCATGATTCGAATCGAACGCCGCGCGGCTCCGACCGCCGCGAGGAACACCCAGTGCAGCTTGTCGATGTCTCTGTCGGGGCCATCGGTGATGCCCCTGCAAAGGGTTTGTCCCTCGGATTCGAGCTTCGCGAACCAGCGGCTGCCGATCAGCTTTTCGCCTGTCGTGAACGCCCAGTCCCTAGCAAACACCTCTTGAAGCTGTGCCACCACGGGGCCGAGAACCCGGAAGTGTAGATCCTTGGTCGGATATTTGGGACTCGACGCCAGCACCGAGTCTTGCCGGATGTTCATGCCCCCTGTGAATCCGACCTGACCGTCGATCACCAGAATCTTGCAGTGGTTCCTCAAGTTGAAATGCGTGACGGAGCGCGGCAACAAGGCGGGGAGAAAGTTCGCCACGGGCACGCCGCGCCTTCTTAGAACGCGATGAATGCGTGGGCGCCCGTACCGCGCTCCGACGTCGTCGACGAGCACGCGAACCTCCACGCCTCTGCGGCGCGCTTCGACGAGTGCGTCGACAAATTTTTCGCCGACCCCGCGGGCTTCGAAGATGTAGCTCACGAACGAGATCGAACGTTGCGCGCCCTGAATGGCTTCGAGCATGGCCGGGTAGGCCTCATCGCCGTCGACGAGACGGTCCACGCGGTTGCCGGCCAGCAGGGAGCGTTGCGTCACGTTGCCCACGACGCGTGCAAGCTCGATCAACCGAGCTCGCTCGCTTCCGAGCTCCCGGTCCAAGTCTGCGGGCGAGCGGGGCGCCTGATCGAGAGGCACCCTGAAGTCGGTCGCGCCGGACTTGAGCACCTTCGCTCGCCTCTGAATTCGATTGATCCCCAGGAACACGTAGAGAATCGTGCCGACGAATGGCACCAGCCAAATCAGACCCACCCAGGCAGTCGCGGCGCGCGTGTCGTCCTTGTGCAGAATGACGTGCCAGGACGCGAGGAGCGAGATGAGCAGGTCGAGCGCGACGCCCAGCTCTGGCGCCATATCCTGCAGTTGCTGCCAGTCGACCGACATCGAAGCTCGGGTGCGAGATTACGGGGTAACACTCTGGCGGTCGACTTCCCCGCGGGGTACATTGATCGAGGCGGGGTATGGCGGATCAGTCCTTGACTGACAGATTTGGAGTTCGTCTCAGGGAGGGCACGACGGTGTTTCGTCAGGGTGACCCGGGCGGGTCCATGTACGTCCTTCGGGCCGGCAAGGTTCGTGTCCTCAAGGAGTCGCACGGCCGACAGCGCGTGGTGACGACCCTCGGCCCTGGGGATTTCTTCGGAGAGATGGCGGTCGTCACCGGCCAGCCTCGTTCCGCAACAGCCGAAGTCGTCGAGGACGCAGAGCTGCTCAAGGTGCCTGCCGACAAGCTGCAGGAGATGGTCACCGGCACCGGCGAGATCGCGATTCGACTCATTCGACATCTCGCTGAGCGTCTCGAGAACGCCAACCGATTCATCGACGCCCTGCTCGAAGACGATCTCACGGCGCGCGTCGTCCTCGAGCTCCAAGAAGCGCTTCAAAGCGCCGACGGGTCAGCCGCACCCGACGTCACCGACAAGGAGTTGGCTCTGAAGTTGGGGGTCGACAAGAGCGACGTTCGCGGCGCGCTCCGTCGGCTCGCGCGCGTTGGTGTGCTCGAGGTGTCGAGCGGCTTCGTCCTGATCAAGGACGAGGCGCGGCTTGCAGATTTTCTCGATTTCGTCCGCAATTCGGGGGAGATCTGATGCAGCTCCGCGTGCTTGGATGCCATGGTGGGGAAACACCGAAGCATCGCACCTCGAGCTTTCTCGTAGGAGACGAGCTTGCGATCGACGCGGGCGCCATCACGAGCATGCTTTCCCTCGACGAGCAGGAACGCATTCAGTCGGTGCTGGTGAGCCATCCGCACATGGATCACGTTCGCGATCTCGCGACGCTCGCCGACAACCGTTGTCAGCAGGGTGGCTCGACGCTCGACATCGTGGGCGTCTCCGCCACCATCGACGCGCTGCGCAAGCATTTCTTCAACGACATCATGTGGCCCGACTTCACGCGCATCGATACAGCAAGCGGCCCGACGGTGCGCTTCGTCGAGGTGCAACCCAATCAGG